>CAZSBV010000001.1:0-2363 GCA_964605105.1 uncultured Lachnospiraceae bacterium
GTACTTAACTCTTTTTCAGTTAATGTTGACATTCTTTCGCCCTCCTATTTACATGATTTATAAATAAGAGTATTTGTAGAAGTTCAAACAATTATGCATAAACAATTTTTTTAGCCATTTCTTCTGCAGCCTCTTTTCCTTGGAATCTGGCAATGATCTGTAAGCCAAAATCGATGGCTGTTCCCATGCCGCGGCTGGTCAAAATATGATCTGCTACTGCTATCGGTTCATAAGTTACTTCCGCTCCTATTAAGCCTTCCTCCATATCCGGATAGCAGCACGCCTTTTTTCCGTTTAAAAGCCCCAAATGTCCAAAAACAGTTGGTGCTGCGCAAATAGCACTGATGTATTTTCCGTTTTTATCAAACTCTTTTACTTTTTCCATTAACGGTTCACACGCTTCCAGATTCAAAGTTCCCGGCATTCCTCCCGGAAGAACGATCATTTCTACTTTATTAAAATCCACTTCCTTCAAAGTCTTGTCCATGGAAACGGTAATTCCATGAGAACCGGTTACTGCCTTTTCATCGGTAATAGATACCATCCATGTCTCGATACCTGCTCTTCTTGTTAAATCTACTACTGTTAATGCTTCAATTTCTTCATATCCGTTTGCAAAAAATACTGCGATCGCCATGTTTCTTTCCTCCAATTTTACTACTTATCCTGATTACTAATTCATTTTTTTAGATTCTCTGTATCATCTAATCAATAGGGACTCTGCAAAAATAACAGCTATGATACTGTTTACCGTGTTTGGTCACTAAATTGTCTGCCGCACAATAAGGGCATCTGATTTTGATATATCCATCCGGAATCGGATCTCCTTCCATCAGACGAAGCGCAACAATTCTTTGTTTTGCATGCGCATCTTCTCCCCATAAATTATTAGTTCTGATTTTGGACTGCATGTTTTCATCTTTATGAGGTTCCATAAAATTTCTTTCAACTTTCCTTTTCATAGGAACATTGGGTACTATTGTTTTGCCATTTTTAGGAACATTGGGTATTACACTCTTTCCTTGTTTCGGAACATTGGGTAACACTGTTTTCTGTTGAGAAGTGTTATTCTTCTGCCCCGAATAATTCCCTTTTTGATATGTTTCATTGGTTCCTCTTCTATGATCACTGCCAGACCTGGCTGCTTTCTTTGCATTGATAAAAATTGCAATAACTATGATATAAAATATAATTCCAAAAAAACTCGACATATTCTTTTGTATCCTTTCACATCTCCACACCTTTGTATTTAAATCATTCTATTCTATTTCTTACCTCTTTAATACAAATCTGCCTTTATTTACTTCATTTTTGCATTGCTGCTGTACTTACAAATGAGAATTTCCACACTCATGACATCATTCATTTTTCCAGTCTTTACACCTTCATCCGCTTCCACACAGGCTTCTAAAGCTTCTCTTAATTCACTGGTCTTGAATCTCGCTGCCTGTTTTTCATATTTTCCAACGATAAAACCATGAAGTCCCGTCTTTTCACTGATGACCTGTGGGGAATATCCTTTTTTTCTAAGTTCCTTTACCTGCAATAATAAATTGAACTGACGTCCTATCAATGCCAGAATACGCATCGGCGGCTCTTTTAAGGTCAACAAATCATAATACAAATCCAAAGCTCTTTTTTGATTTCTGTCTGCAATGGCATTGATCATTTCAAAAATCTGATTTTGTACACGTTTCGTACAGATTTCTTCAATATCTTCTCTCGTTACTTCCGATTTATTTAAAGTATAACACAACAGCTTTTCCATTTCTGTTTTAATATTTGCCATTTCTGTTCCGGTACGTTCCAAAAGAAACTGCAGATCTGCCGCAGTAATATTCTTGCCTTCTTTCTTCAACATGCCCAAAATCCAACGTTTTAATGTCTGTTCATCCTGATGGGCAAATTCTGCAATTCGACCTTTACTTTTCACGGTCTTATACAACTTGGAACGTTTATCGATCTGTGTCTCCACGAATACAAAATAAGTAGTATCCGGCAGATTCGGCAAATATTCTGCTATTTTATCTCCACCCTTTTGAAACCACCCGGAATTTTCAATAATGATTACTCTTCGGCTTGCAAAAAAAGGTAGTGTTTCTGCTAAATCTATGATTTCTTCAGGTTTGGTGTCTTTGCCCTCGTAGTAATGGTTATTCATGGTATCGCCATCATCTACCAAAGCTTCTTTCATCTTATCCCGATACTGTTTTCTGAGATACGCTTCCTCACCATGTAAAAGATAAATCTGGCTGTATTCCTGATTTTTTATATCCTGCAATAGTTTTTGCATTAGGTTCTCCTTCAATGATCTATTGTTACTATTGTAATAAACCGGAGGAGAAATTTCAATTTTATTTTTC
>CAZSBV010000001.1:2463-23891 GCA_964605105.1 uncultured Lachnospiraceae bacterium
TGATCTATTGTTACTATTGTAATAAACCGGAGGAGAAATTTCAATTTTATTTTTCGTTTCATTTTTATTTGTTATTGTATTCTTCAATCAACCTGATATAATATCATTAGAAGATGACACATTAGGTTGAAGTTCGTCTAGGACGTAACGGCTCGGATCATTAGATACAGCCTCTTCAAAAAATGTGTCATTCTTATTTATAAATGCTGTTACTACTCTCAATCTCTTTAATTTCGTATCTGGTACAGCCTCTACAACATAATAAAAATCATCACCTATTTTCTTTTGTATTTCTACTGTCTTTTATTACCTTTCTTCCAACAATCTTTACTGTAATTCCTCCATACTCTGCCGTACTCATAACCTCACTTCCAACCTCCTCCAACCTCTCTAAAGTCTCCTCATGTGGATGTCCATAAGAGTTGTTCTTTCCGCAGGAAATCAGACTAAGCTTCGGATTTATCGTTTTCAGGAACTCTTCACTACTGGAACCGGAAGAACCATGATGGGCGACCTTAAGAACCTCTATACTTCTTTCAAGACTCATTTGGTCAATATACTCCGCAATCTCCATTTCACCCTGTTTTTCCACATCTCCGGTCAACATCATTTCAAAATTTTGATACTTCATGTACAATACCAAAGACTGGTTATTTCTGTTTTCCTCCAAATCCCCCTGATTTTCTGTACTCGTCGGATGCAAGCAATAGAATTTCATTTCGTCATCCCTAATTTCATCTCCTTGTTTCAGATAGACTACCTTAGTTTCATTCAGCTCTGCCAGACTTTTCAATTCTTCTATTATTTCCTGATCTTCTTCCATCCACAGTGTACTTTCAGGTAAAAACAAATAAGAAATTTTTATCTTCTCTTTAGGTGCCATTTCCAACAATTCTATAATTCCATTCATATGATCTTGATCCAGATGACTTACAAATATTCCTTTTATCTTTCCATATCCCTTATACTTTAAAAACGGAATCAGCCGGTATCTTCCCACCTTACTGACAGAACTGCTGCCACAATCAGAAATATAAACATTACCGTTGCTGTTACGTATGACAATACTGTCACCTTGCCCCACATCAAGCATAGTAATCTCTGCACCGAAATTCATATGTAGTGTAAGAATGCTGATAGCTGACAAAAGTATCATTTTTCTTGCCAGGGCAGAGTGCTTCATGATTCCGCTGATTGCTAACGCTACCAAACAACTATAAATTATGATTTGTAACATAGTAGGTGAACCAATGTACCCATCTTGAAAAGGGGAATGCTCGAAAACTTTGCAACAGATTTCAAAATATTTTAGAATTAATTTAATCCCTAAAACCACAACCTCCTTCACTTTCCCAATTACAAATAAAGCAATCTCCATACCTCCTGAAACTACCTCTATTGTTCCTGTTTTCACTCCTATTTTTATACCCATTGTTCCAAACAATATCACCAATACCACTGACAAAAACAATAGTACAGACATTGCCGGAAGAATAAACAGATTTAAAAACACGCTGTACCAGGGATAGGTTCCATAGTTCCATAAAAGAACCGGTAAGGTAGCAATGGCAGAGGATATGCTGACACATAATGACTTTGCTAATTTTCCTTTCGCACCTAAAATTTCCTGTAATCTGGGTGAAATGAAGGTTACGCCTATTACCGCCAGAAATGATAATAAAAAACCACTATTATTTAAAACATATGGATTCATAAATAATTGCAGAATCGCCGACAGACCAAGGGCCGACAGACTGTCATAGCTTCGCCCTAAGACTTTCGCGATTAAAGACAGCGCGAACATAATTGTCGCTCTGATCGTTGATATAGAATTGCCTGTAAATACACAGTACAATGACATGATAATAATTGAAACAACAGAGACCTGTTTATCGCTTACTAATATCACTTTTAAAATTCGAAATACTCCCATTCCCAAAAGCATCAGATGCAAACCGGAAATGGCCAATATATGAGAAATGCCATTTCGTTGATAAAGACTTTTATCCTCTTCCTTCAGACCGCTTTTCTCGCCCAATAACATGGCACTTATAAGAGAACCATCCTCTTCTCCCAATTCCTGTATTAAGAATTGCTGCGCTTCCTGCCCTACACGCCACATTCCTTCATGAAATTCCGAGAACTCTGTTCCCTGTTTTAATATTTTACATTTTTTGAACTGTCCAAGAATTCCTTGCGAACAGTAATATTTTCCCGCATCAAACTGTCCCGGATTCGTGGGCGATTCCCAAGGCGTAAATTGTCCACTAAGAAGGAGTAACTGTCCGATTTTAATCTCCAAGGACTCTTCTGCTGAAATCTGACAGAGATACTTTCCCTCTAAATTATCTATACTTTTTGCATTTTCGCTTTGTACTACTAACGCAGCTGACTGGCTGTCCGCTTCCCGTAATACCTTTACCTTTTTCAGCGTAATCTGCCAGTATCCTCCGTACCCGGAATCCTTGTATTGCTTATCTGCAATCTCTCCTTCCAGAATCACTTCGCCCAAATCTTCCGAATACAGGACATCTTGATAGCTTCTCCCCAAAAGGAAAATACAAATAGTAAGAAGAAAACCTATTGCCAGCCAGCACATAGGTCTTTTTCTTAAAATCTGCATATTTCTTACGCATAAGATCCAATCTGACAATGGAATCAATCTTACTTTCCTTTGGCTTCTTCCACCTGAATCATATTCAGATTTCGTTCAAACAACGTAGATAGCGTTTTATCCCCCAACTTCACTTCCGTTTCACCATCTACGGCTAACTGCACTTTCAAAACTCCCGGTAATTCTGTCAATGAATTTACCAAAGAATAAATAGCCGTATCTGCAGTTACATTATTTGCCAAAGATAAAAAAGTATTATTTAAGTTAACATAACATATTCCATCCTTGATACTTACACTTATAATTTTTGTTTCTGAACTAAGGGTCGGAAATACCAGCGTACTATTCTCCTTTCCCTTTTGGTCTACGGGACCGTATACCAATTGTTCCACCACTAATTTTTCCAGAGAAATATTAGTGTTATATCGCATCGTTCTATTTACTTTAATCAGCTTATCTCCGGTGGCATTGGCAAAATATAAAGTCAAAGTGACTTCTTCATATTTTTTCATATCTTCCCCGGTATTATCAATAAAAGTGTCTGCAGACATGACGCCTACGGTATTCCCTGTAGCATCTACCAAATTTCTTCCTTCCACCTGTATCGTAACCAATTCGATTCCTTCTACCTGTGTTAGAGTCTTTACAATGGCTGCCCTGACCAGAACCTCTTTTGTGGATCCCAGCAATTCATATTCTTTACTTAAATTTAACGTAATCTGGCTTTCATGAAAAATACAGTCTTTCACTGTAAAATCCACGATTACCGGCTTATGATCGATATCCTCTGTTTGTGTTCCCAGCTGCATTAAAAGTTCCTTTACCAAAAACTCTTTCTCTGTTTTTGGCGTTACTGTTTCATAAGGTATTGCACTGATATGATTTTCATTTCTATCCAGATAAAAAATATCATACTGCTTTTCCTTACTTTCCTCGCTGTTTCTACAGCCTGTACCAAACAAAGCCAGAAGGATCAACATAAATACTAACCTTGCTTTTATTTTCATGTTTTCCACTCCTACTTACTATACATTAACGGAATTTTTACTACAAAAGTAGTTCCTTCCTTTTCTACACTGAATACCTGAATGGTTCCGCGATGCATCAAAATAATATTTCTGGTAATGGCAAGTCCCAGACCGGTTCCTCCGATTTCCCTCGAATGGGATTTATCTACACGATAGAATCGCTCATAAATTCTCTCCATGGATTCTTCCGGAATTCCCATACCTGAGTCTTCGATCATAACCGTAAAATACTGATGATCTGCATCCAGACTCACTCTTACCCATCCATTTTGTTTGTTGTACTTAATTGCGTTTTCTACCAGATTCGATAACGCAAGGGTTATTTTCACTTCATCCACCACTGCCTGTACAGGGCGATTACTTTCCAGAATTACTTCAATATTCTGTTGTCTTGCAATGGGACGCAGACGCTTCATCAATAACTCTAACAAAGCATTAATATCTACGGATTCTACATTCAGTTCCCCATCTGTTTTATCCAGTTTTACCAAGGTCAGAAGGTCATTGATAATCTTATTTTCCCGGTCAATTTCCTCCGCAATATCTGTCATGAATTCCTGATATAATTCCTTGGGCACATCTTCCTGCATGATCAAGGAATCTGCCAACACCTTCATGGAAGTCAATGGTGTTTTCAATTCATGGGACACGTTGGATACGAACTCCTGTCTGGATTTATCCAAAGTCCTCATTCTTCGCAGAACGTTATTAAACGCATCTACAATATGCTCTGTTTCTTCATAATCCGGTACAGAAATAGCTTCATCCGTAAAACCTTCCTTTACTTCATTAATGGCCTTGGTAACTTTTCGGAATGGAATAATCAGCCATTGAGAAGTGGCCAGACTCATGACCAGAATTAAAATGGTCATAACTACTTCCAATACAAATGCTTTTCTTTGCAGAATACTGATTGTAAGTGCTATGGTATCCGTAGAAATACTGCTTAACAGTACTCCTTTGATTTTTACAGGCTCATTCCCTTCTTGAGAATCCGTAACGGATTCCATAATCGGAATAGTCATTTCAATAAATCCATCCTTATCATCATAATAAGTAGTATTTTCTCCTTTAAAACACTTCACTACTTCTTCTGAAATAATCGTTTTTCCTTCACTGATTCCATACGTATCTTTAATAACTTTAAAATTACTATTTATAATCAGAACCCTTCCATCGTACAAGTTAGAAATCTGATTCAATTCTGCATTAATAACTTCCGAAGACGTATCCTGCAAATAATTATAGGTAAGCAAATGATTGGCAATAATTTTGAACTGGTTAGATACTTCGGAGATTTTTACGTTCACAGCTCGTTCTTCGTAATTACGAAGAAGAGTTGTTCTTGTAAGATAACTTGGAATCATCCCCATAATCATCAAAAGCAAGAAAATACGAATACGTAAACTCCGAAGTAATGAAATTTTTTTGATCTGATTCTTAATTTTTTCCCACATAATACACCTGGTTAAGCTTTAAAATAATAACCAACACCCCATTTAGTATGGACGTATTTAGGTTCACTTGGATTCTTCTCAATCTTTTCACGAAGACGACGAATATGAACATCCACAGTTCTTACATCTCCCGGATAATCAGCGCCCCATACTAAATGCAATAATTTTTCCCTACTATAAACATGGTTTGCATTCTTGGCAAGAAGCTCCAATACATCATACTCTTTAGAAGTAAGATTCATTTCTTCCCCTTCAATGTAAACTCTTCTCTCATCCATATCCATTCTCATGGCTCCGGCTTCCAGGAACTGTTCCTGTCCCTTTTCGCTCTTAGACGAGGTTCTTCTCATAATTGCCTTCATTCTGGCTTTTACTTCCAAAATATTAAAAGGCTTCGTAATATAATCATCTGCTCCATAATCCAGACCCATGATTTTATCCATATCGTCGCCTTTTGCTGTTAACATAATAATAGGCACATTTGAAAACTCACGAATCTGCTGACATACCTGCAAACCATCTAATTTAGGAAGCATAATATCTAATAAAATGATATCAAATTCTTTGCCCTTTGCCTTTTCTATCGCTTCTTCTCCATCAAAAGCCACATCCACTTCCATTCCTTCCTGCTCAAGACTAAAGCGGATTCCTTTTACAATTAACTTTTCATCATCTACTACTAAAACTTTCTTTCCCATTCGCTCTCCATTCTATCCTCTAAGCTCATTTTCAAATCTACACTCTACTTATTTCAACAGGTTGCGTTCTTCTCACTTAGAAACGATTACATAATCCTTTATCTTATTATAAGCGGATTCCTTAATACCGGAAACCTTCATCACATCTTCTGTCTTTTGAAAGGGGCCATGCTCTTGGCGATAAGCAATAATACTTTTTGCCCTGCTTTCCCCAATTCCCGGTAAGGTACATAACATTGCTTCATCTGCCGTATTTAAATCCACTTTATCATTTTGGTCTTCTGTAGAACTTACACTTCCCGAATTCTCATTTTGAATATATCCTTCTTCCATTGCCGCTGCCTTCGAAAAATTGCCGCTCTGTATAACTTCCGCTTCTGATTCTTCTGCTATCTTTCGTGCTGTTACCTCTTCTTTTGTAGGTACTACAACCTTCATTCCGTCCTCAAGAACCATTGCCTGATTCAGATAATCCTGATCGGCATCTTCCCGAAAACCTCCGGCCTTTTGGATCCCTTCGTACAGTCTCTGATTCTCCTTTAAATAATAGACTCCGGGCTGATGCACAGCACCACAAATATGGACTGCAATTTCTCCTGCCGTCTCAGAACTTTTTACCTCAACTGCATCAGCAGCATTCTGTACATTTGCCTTGCTATCCTCTGAGACTTCCTCTGCAACGACTTCCTCCAGAACTATTGTCGAAGATTCTTCCTGCACAATAAAACTTTCTTCGGCACATCCAGAAAGGACCAGACATAAACCGCCTATTCCTAATAATTTTACTATATTTTTTCTATTCAGCATAATATTCTCCCTTCGGAGAATTCCCCATGTTCTGCTGTAGTCCTATTCTATGATACTTTTAAAGTAAGCACAATAGTCATTTTTACTAAAACCTTAGAACAACTCCATCGTATTGTTTCTTCTCATGCTCCGCACACAAAAATAAAGGAGCCCTTCACTTAAGGCTCCTTTAACTATACTTAATCCTCAGAGTAATCGATAAATTCTTCGGTCTCTTCTTCAATCTTAATATAAGTTTCTTCGTAAGGTTCTCCTGTTAACTGTGTCATAATCTCTTCTGACAACTGCATTAATTCACTGGAGACTTCTTCCCCATTCCAGATTCTTTCAAACATAATTTCCATTTTTACCCAGAAATTGCTAATAGCCATTAATTTTGGCATTGGCGCAGAATCCTGATATTCATCCATGAACATATCCAGATTAGGATTATCATAAGCTATATTTTTATTCGCCGGTACTTTTCCGGTTGCCGTATACAAATCTTTCGCATGTTCTGACACCAGATATTTCGCAAAGTCATTGGCTTCCGCTTTCATCTGTGTATATCCATTTACATAAATCGTATTGGTTACAGACAAACTCTTGGTATCCATATCCTCATTTAATCTTGGGATAGGAGCAATTCCGTAATCATACTCAAATTCACCGTTTTCTTTTGCGGTTTCCAATTTTCTGATAATATCTGTAGTGGCAGTGGTCATGACAATCTTACCTTCCATGAACTCCTGTATTACAGATTCGTATTCTACATCGCTGGCATCAATCGCAAAGTAATCGCTCAAATCCTGATATACCGTTAATGCCTGAATCGCTTCTTCATTATAAATATCAACAGAATCCTTACTGTCTCCACACATTCCGCCAATATCCATATAATTGCCTGCGAAGAAATAGTTAAAGAAAATATCTTCTACATCCCACTTGAATACGGCTTCTACATTTTGTGGAGCATCATAGCTGTCTGCAAATTCCAACAAAGCTTCAAAGGTTGCAGGAACCAGTCCCGGTACTCTTTCATGCACCAGTTCTTCCAGTTCTGCATCTGAAATAGTTTCTGAAGACTGTTCTTCTTCCGAACTTTCTTCTTCGCTGTCAGACTCACTCTCAGCCGCTTCTTTTTCTTCCGAAGCTGCATTATCCAATTCTGCCTGAATTTCTCTCTTAGCCAAGTCCTCCAGATAAGTCATGTTATATAACAAGGCACTGGTTTCGTAATAAAATGGATATCCCAATATTTTCTGCTGGTAAGTTACCGCATGCATAGCACTTTCCGGGAAATTTTTCAGGCTTACTACACCTTCTTCGTCTGAAATTTCCATGGCAAGACCGGCAAGGTAAGCCTTCTCCATATTGTCATTACTTGCAATATAGAGATCCGGATAATACTCAGAAGTCAAAGAAGCCTCATTGATTTTCTGTAATAATTCCAAGCCGGACTGTAATGTCGGAATTACTCGTACTCCATGCTCTTCATTATAACGTACCGCCATACTGCTGAGAAAGTCCGTCAATGCTTCATCCGTATACCAGATATGCAAAGTCCTTGCATTGTCAAAAATCTCCTGTTTTTCCTGCTCCTTAACCTGATTTCCGGCATACAGAACAGAAAACAACATTACTAAAACTAAAAATGCTGATATAATTTTTTTTGTTAAACTCATCTACACATCTCTTTCTACTCTTGAAGACCAGACATCACATATTCCATCTTAATCTTCCTTTTTAAGCTACTGTTGAAGACAAGACTCTAATATACTTATCATTTCATCCACATGCTCTTTGGTAATAATGAGTGGTGGAATAAAACGAATAATATTGGTACCGGCATTGATCAACACCAGACCGGAATCCAAAGCCTTCTGAATATATGGTCCTACGGGGCAATGAAATACCAGACCCTGCATGAGACCACGACCACGTCTTGTTTCAATAAAATCATATTTTTCTACAAGCTCATCCAGACGTTTTTCCAGATATTCGCCTACAGAGTTTACATTTTCTATTATATGGTTCTCTTCAAATAAATCAAGCACTTTATTAATGGCAGCTGCTGCCAATGGGTTTCCACCATAAGTAGTTCCGTGGTCTCCTGCAACCAGAGAATTGGCTGCCACCTTTTCCGTCATCAGAAAAGCTCCTACCGGAACACCACATCCCAAAGCTTTGGCAGTCGTCATAATATCCGGTCTGATTCCGTATTTCTGCCATGCAAACATGCTTCCGGTACGTCCCATACCACACTGAATTTCATCCAAAATAAGTAAAATATCTTTTTCTTTACAAAGCTCACTGACCTGCTTCATAAACTCTTCCGTTGCCGGATGAATTCCGCCTTCTCCCTGTACCGTTTCAAAAATAATGGCACAGGTCTTATCCGTCACCTGACTTAACACACTTTCAAAATCATTCAAGGTTGCAAAACGAATATTACCGATCATTGGCTGGAAAGCCTCTCTGTACTTAGGATTTCCTGTAATGGATAAAGCACCAAAAGTTCTACCGTGGAAACTGTGTTCCATAGCGATAATCTCATGATCTGTCTGTCCATCTTTTAAATATCCGTATTTTCTGGCAGCTTTAATGGCACCTTCTACCGCTTCCGCACCACTGTTGGTAAAGAATACTCTGTCCATCCCGGATACTTTCTGAAGCTTCTTTGCGGCTTCAATCGCAGGTACATTATAGTAATAGTTAGATGTATGGATTACTTTATCAATCTGATCCTTTAATGCCTGATTATACGCCTCATTTTTGTATCCTAAAGCAAACACGGCAATTCCGGCACAAAAGTCCAGATATTTTTTTCCATTTAAATCATAAAGATAAACGCCTTCGCCTTTGTCGAATACGATCTGATATCTGTTATAAGTATGAAGTAAAGCTTTTTCGGCTTCTTCGATATATTCTTTCATCATTTCCATGACATTCCTCCTGATAAGACTTCTCTTTGTCCTTATCGCGTGATTTCCTTCTGCCAATTATTTATCTTCATCTCTGATAATGGCAGTTCCCACACCTTCGTTAGTGAAGATTTCCAACAATAGACAGTGTGGAATTCTTCCGTCTAAAATATGTACTCTGTTTACTCCATTCGCTACCGCAGAAGTACAGTTGTTTAATTTTGGTAACATTCCGCCGCCAATAAAGCCCTCTTCAATCAGGCTTTCTGCCTCTGAGACGGTAATTCTGGAAATAAAGGAATTCTTATCATTGATATCTTTGTAAAGTCCTTCGATATCGGTCAAAAATGCCAGCTTATCTGCTCCCACTGCCTTTGCAATAGCACAGGCAGCATCATCTGCATTAATATTGTAGGTTGCAAAATCTTCTCCCAGACCAATTGGAGAAACTATAGGCAAATATCCTTTTTCCAACAAGTCAAACAGAATGGTTGGATTTACAGAAGTAATGTTTCCTACATAACCAATGTCCTGACCATCGGAATATTTCTTTTCTACCTGGAGCATCTGACCATCTTTTCCACTTAAGCCTACGGCTTTGACTCCCAGTTCTTCTACCATGGTTACCAGGCGTTTGTTCACGCGTCCCAATACCATTTCTGCAATTTCCATAGTCTCATCATCCGTTACACGAAGCCCGTTTACGAATTGTGCTTCTTTTCCTACTTTACCGACCCAACGGCTGATTTCTTTTCCGCCACCGTGAACAATAATGGGTTTAAAACCTACCAATTTTAATAAAGTAACATCTTTAATTACATTCTTTTGCAGTTCTTCATTGCTCATAGCAGAACCGCCATATTTTACGACAATAATTTTACGATTAAATTTCTCTATGTATGGAAGTGCTTCGATTAAGACTTCTGCTTTTTTTAAGACTTCCTGCATGTTCTGTTCCATATTAATCACTCATTCCTTTCGCTTTCTTCCGTCATAAATAATCTTGTTTTTCCTGTTTATAACTTCAAATTTCCTCTTATCCTCTTCCCTAAGAACGATAGTCCGCATTGATTTTCACATAATCATAAGTCAGATCACAGCCCCACGCACAAGCCTCAGCCTCACCGGATTTCATATCTACCAGAATTCTTACTTCCGGTTCTGCTAAAATCTTGCTTGCTTCTTCTTCACTGTAATCACACGCTACGCCATCTTTGAAAATCTGAATGGTACCGTTTTCACCTTCGAAAAATAATTCTATCGTTTCAGGGTCAAAATCTACTCCCGCATATCCTAATGCACATAGAATTCTTCCCCAGTTAGCATCATGTCCGAAAATAGCTGCTTTTGTAAGACTGGAGCAGATAACAGATTTTGCTAACGTTTTTGCTTCCTGTTTTGTTTTCGCATGAATGACTTTTGTTTCTAACAGAGCTGTTGCGCCTTCTCCGTCTCCTGCCATCATTTTTGCCATCTTCGTATTTACATAATTTAACGCTTCCATAAATTTCTGATAATCTTCATTTTTCTCAGTAATAACAGCATTTCCTGCCATACCGTTTGCCAGAATCAGCAACGTATCATTTGTAGAAGTATCTCCATCTACAGAAACCATATTAAAAGTATCCTGTACATTTTCTCTTAAGGCTTCCTGCAATAACTCTTTGGAAATTGCAATATCTGTAGTTAAAAATCCTAACATGGTACACATATTTGGATGAATCATACCGGAACCTTTGCACATACCACCTAAAGTTACCGTCTTTCCGCCAATTTCAAAAGTCACAGCTGCCTGTTTAGAACGAGTATCCGTTGTCATAATGGCTTCTGCTGCCAAAGTTCCTGCTTCTTCTGTATCCGACAACGCAGCCGCCAACTTTTCCACACCTGCGGTAATACGGTCTACCGGAAGCTGCATTCCAATAACCCCTGTAGAAGCTACCAATACTGCCTCTTCCGGAATCTGTAATGCATTTGCAGCCGCCTGGGCTGTCTTTTTACAGCATTCATATCCCTGCTGTCCTGTACAAGCATTGGCAATTCCTGAATTTACCACTACCGCCTGACCGAAAGCAGAATGAGCTACTACTTCTTTATCCCATAAAACACAAGCTGCCTTTACTACATTGGATGTAAACGTTCCTGCCACCTGACAAGGCACTTCACTAAAAACCAACGCCATATCTTTTCTATTCTTATATTTAATAGCAGCTTCTACGCCTGCTGCCTGAAAACCTTTTGCGCTTGTTACTCCGCCTTTTATTTCCTGCATAATTACGCCTCCTACTCATTAAAAGCAATAATGTTTTCTGTATTTAATACAAAATCATAATAATTCAGATCCAGTCGCTGGGTCCAGCCAATCTTACGCCAGAAAGCGTTTCCAATGTCATTCTGGGTAAATGCAATCAAAGAAACCTTACTGATTTTTTCTTTCTTTAATGCATTCATGGCAAACACTACCATGGCTGTCCCAATTCCCTGTTTTCTATATTCCGGATCAACACAAACATGGTACAGACAGCCTCGTCTGCCATCATGTCCGCAAAGAATTGCTCCCACTACTTTTCCATTCTTTATGGCAACCACACTGGTATCCGGATTTCTTTTTAAGAACCGTTCTACTCCCTCTCTGGAGTCATCGATACTTCGCATGGCAAACCCTTTTATTTTCATCCATAACACATAGATTTCATCATAATCCTCTATTGTCATGGTCCTTACTACTGCATCCATTTCCTCTTCCTTTATATGTACTATAGTTCCTTTTTACCATTACCCTTTGTTCTTGCACTATGGGAACATTGGTACGAACTGAAGGCCCATATCTTCCGGTAAACCGCACATAATATTCATATTCTGAACTGCCTGACCTGCGGCTCCTTTCACCAGATTGTCCATAGCACCCATCATAATAACTCTGTTGGTACGTTCATCTACTACAACATTTACATCCACATAGTTGCTTCCTTCTACCCATTTGGTCTCCGGACAGGTTCCATGCGGCAACACGCGGACAAATTTTTCCTGTCTGTATGCTTCTTCATAAAAGCTTCTGATTTCTTCCTTATTATAAGACGTTCCATCCGCCTTTTTCTTCAAGGAAGCATACGCGGTAATCAAAATCCCGCGATTCATAGGCACCAAGTGAGGTGTAAAATTAAGTACCACCTCTTCTCCCGATGCCAACCCCAGCTGTTCTTCAATTTCCGGAGTATGTCTGTGAGATGCTACCCCGTAAGCTTTGATATTTTCATTTACTTCACAATAGAGATTATTTACTTTCGCACCTCTTCCTGCCCCACTGGTTCCACTCTTGGCATCAATGATAACAGTGGACATATCAATCACACCTGCTTTTGCCAACGGATAAATAGAAAGGAAAGAACAGGTCGGATAACATCCCGGGTTAGCAATGAGTCTTGCCTTTTTTACTTTCTCCCTATTGATTTCACAAAGACCATATACGGCTTCCTCGATGAACTGTGGTGCCTTATGTTCAATGCCGTACCACTTTTCATAAGTAGCCACATCTTTAATTCTGAAATCAGCACTTAAGTCAATGATCTTTACCTGTGACAGAATTTCTTCATCCAAAAGCCCTGCAAGAAATCCCTGTGGTGTTGCTGTAAAAATTACATCCACCTGTTTTGCCATCTCTTTTAAATTATCATCTTTACAAATGTCATCTACTATCTGAAACATGTTCTGATAAACAGCTGCATATTCTTTATCTATATAACTTCTGGAACCATACCATTTAATCTCTACTTCTTTATGTCCCATTAAAATGCGAACCAGCTCACCTCCGGCATAACCGGTCGCTCCTACGATTCCTACTCTGATCATATGTATTCCCTCTCTATATTTTTCTTTCCTTATTATATACAGATTTCTATATTCTCAATGCTCTCAGGCACTATCTGCATAGTATAACACCACTCTCTCCCGTTTTTCAAGCATCTCTATGAATAAACCTGAATAATTAAGCAGTTCTATAACATTTCTTGGATGCTTTCCCTACATAATCTTTCCTTATTATTTTCAAAAATTATAGAAGATTTTATGATTATACGACTTTTATGCATATTATGCAATATATTTTTCATTTTATGCATTATTCAGGACTTTTATGCATTAATTTGTATAAAATAATACTTGCTTTTTATGAACCCAGGGTGTATATTAGATAACGTCATAGAAAATAAAACTTAAGAATGCGTTTTCAAAAGGTATTCTATTATAAATCAAGAGGAGAAATATTATGAAAGAAAAAGTTATTTTGGCCTACTCAGGCGGTTTAGACACAACAGCAATTATTCCTTGGTTAAAAGAAAATTTTGATTATGAAGTAATTTGCGTATGTATTGACTGTGGACAGGGAGAAGAATTAGACGGATTAGAAGAACGTGCAATTTCCTGTGGTGCATCCAAATTATATATCGAAGATGTTATTGATGAATTCTGCGATGAATATATTGTTCCATGTGTACAGGGTCATGCAGTTTATGAAAACAAATACTTATTAGGAACTTCCATGGCTCGTCCTGTTATCGCAAAACGTTTGGTTGAAGTTGCCCGCAAAGAAGGTGCAACTGCTATCTGCCATGGTGCAACAGGAAAAGGAAATGACCAGATTCGTTTTGAATTAGGTATCAAAGCTTTAGCTCCTGATTTAAAAATCATTGCTGCTTGGAGAAACGATGCATGGACTATGCAGTCCCGTGAAGATGAAATTGCTTACTGTCAGGCACATGGTATTAACTTACCATTCTCTGCTGCAACAAGCTATAGCCGTGACCGTAACTTATGGCATATCAGCCATGAAGGTCTGGAATTGGAAGACCCTTCCTTAGAACCTAATTTTGACCACTTATTAGTACTTGGTACTACTCCTGAAAAAGCTCCTGATGAGGGAGAATATGTAACCATGACTTTTGAAAAAGGTGTTCCTACCAGCGTAAACGGAAAAGAAATGAAAGTTTCCGATATTATCCGTACCTTAAATGAACTTGGCGGAAAACATGGTATCGGTATTGTTGATATCGTAGAAAACCGTGTTGTAGGTATGAAATCCCGTGGTGTATATGAAACACCGGGTGGAACTATTCTTTACGAAGCACACCAGCAGTTAGAAGAATTAATTTTAGACCGTGATACATATGCATTAAAAATGGATATGGGTAACAAATTAGCACAGATTGTTTACGAAGGAAAATGGTTCACACCATTACGCGAAGCTGTAGTAGCATTTATTCAGTCTACACAGCAGTATGTAACCGGTGAAGTAAAATTCAAATTGTACAAAGGTAACATTACAAAAGCCGGAACTACTTCTCCATACTCCTTATACAATGAAAGCATTGCATCTTTCACAACCGGTGATTTATATGACCACCACGATGCAGAAGGTTTCATTAACTTATTCGGACTTTCCTGCAAAGTACGTGCTATGAAATTACAGGAAGCTGAAAAATAATTTATGAGTGTAATTTCAGTTTTAGTTATCTATTTTATCCTGGTCAATTTACTAGGAGTTTATGCTATGTACAATGACAAGCTGAGAGCCAAAAAAAGAGCCTTCCGTATTCCGGAAGCCACTCTTTTTGCCATCGCCATTATCGGCGGAAGTATTGGCTGTATCTTAGGTATGTACCTTTTCCGCCACAAGACAAAGCACCTTCGCTTCGTCTATGGTCTGCCTCTCATCCTTATCTTACAGATTGTTGGACTTGTCCTACTACAAATAGCACCTATAGAAATTCAACTACTATAAATCACAAGGGGCCGCGTTAAACGCAGCCCCTTAATTTTTGAGACAACTTGGGTTATTTTTCATAGAAGGCAAGTCCTATCGTCGCCACCCCTGCATTGCAGGCCGTGGTAAAGGACGCCTTTTGAATCTCAACCCTTGCAAACGGGATACATCGAAGTATTTCCCGTTTTATATTTTCCAGTTCTTTTACACTACACCCTACGTGGGTCACATATATGACCTCTCGGTTAATTCTTCTTTTATGCCGCAGACTTAAGCGGATTCCCTGTCTTCGTGCACTTTCCAAACTTCCGCCCAAAAGTCCGATCAACACAGCCTTATCTTGTCTCATTTCTCCCATAGGATGTAATTGTAACAACTGGCAGACACGGGCTGTAAATGCCTTGGCACGCCCATTTTGCGAGAAAATATGTGCTGCAGGCATGATAAATTTCATTCGGATATGAGGTTTTATCTTTTCGATTTCCTCACAAATTTCTTCTACCTTTTTCCCCTCCATAGCCAATTTGGCCGCATGCAGAACAATCATTCCCTGCCCACAGGAAATCTGACCTGAATCCACTACCCGCACATGGTCAAATCCTTTGGCTGCTTTCACTGCTACATTATAACTTCCGCCACAACGGGAAGATAATGCAAAATGAATCACCTGCTCCGCGCTGGTCAATGTTTCAGCGAAAAATTCCTCATACTCTTCCACATTCACACTATCCGCAGTTGCAAGACTGGTTTCCTCAGAAACAAATTGTGTCAGATTATCAGAATCTATTTCCCTGGTATCCGCAAATCGTCCAAAAGGCGTTTTTACATAAAGATACATTACCCCAATTCCGTATTTTTCCAACAAATCCGTCGGAAGATCACAGGCACAATCGGAAGTAATACAAATCTTTTTACGCTTATTTCTTGTAATTTCCTGTATTCTGCTTCCAACTTTAATCGGTACATTCTTCTCAGCCCCGTATTCAACAATATCCGAAGGCAGGAATTTTAGAATCTCTTTTTCCAGAATCCTTCCTTGAATCGGTTTTTCAACATAGCCATTAAATCCCTGCTCCTGATACATTTCTCTGGCACCGGATACCGTATTTCCTGTAAGCGCTATTACTGCGGCTTCTCTACACAGACCATTTTCCTGAGTGCGGATTGCTTTCAACGTCTGCTGTCCATTCATATCAGGCATCATATAATCCAAAAGAATGGTATGATAGAATTTTCTCTTTGTCATTTTTAAAGCTTCTGCTCCACTGGAAGCTATGTCAATCTGTACCTTAGTATCTTCCAGCAATTTTGATGTAACCATGGTATTCATATTACTATCATCTACTACCAGAATTCTGGCCTCCGGAGCTTCAAACATTGGTATATATTTTTCTCCGGCTTTTGCAGATAATTTGAAAAAATCTACATTTCCAATAGGGGCAGCATCCACAATCGGCTGTTCAATAATAATGGTAAAAATAGTACCTTTGGTATAAATACTATCTACGTTGATTTCCCCTCCCATCAAATTGACTAACTGTTTGGTAATAGAAAGTCCAAGTCCGGTTCCCATGATTCGCATATTCTTTCTTTCGTCCGCTCTGGCAAAAGAATCATAAATATGCTCTAAATCTTCATTTCGGATTCCCATTCCTGTATCCGCAATCTTTACCTTAAGATAAATACTTCCCTCTTTATACTCCTCAGATTGTACCATAAAAGTAACAGATCCTTCCTGAGTATACTTTACTGCATTATCCAACAGATTTAAAAATATCTGCTTTAGCCTTTTTTCATCTCCCAATAATACAGATGGCAGATTAGGATCAATATCCAAATTTAGTTCCAGATTTTTTTTATTCATTCGCAGACGAATCAACTCAACCAAATCTCCAAAAAGCTCAACCGTTTTATATGGAATCGGAACAATATGCATTTTATCCAATTCCATCTGTGAAAAATCAAGAATATCGTTTACCTGATTTAAAAGCATGTTGCTGGCAATCTGAATATCCCTTGCATATTCTCTTGTCACCCCTGAGGTATTCTCTCTTAAAATCATTTCATTTAAGCCTATAATGGTATTGATTGGTGTTCTGATTTCATGACTCATATTGGCAAAGAAAACATTTCTGGAATTCTGGTTATTTTTTAACTCTTCTCTTTGCTGCAGATTCCATTCATGCTCTTTTTCGAAAACAGTCATATGAGATTTTAAAATTAATCCACCTACAGCACCTACCACAAGCACCGAAAAATAAGCATCGAAATAAGCGATTTCTCTACTTGGCATCGGAATCACATATTGAGGATAGGCATAGGCTAAATAATAAGTTCCCGCATACACTACGATACATGAGATAAGAAATGCATACATTTTCTTTCCATGAAACATAACGAAAATATATAGAACTCCCAATGCCAGCCATACAGAAGCACCACCTTCAATGGCACCACTTAATATAAACATAGGAGGCATGACCACAAAAACAATAACTCCCCCAAGCAAGGTAGACGCCAGCTCATACCGTTTGTATTTAAAGGTTACAAAAAAGATTGCAATCATGAACAAGATCATCAGCATCATAATTAATAACATCACGTTATTTACTTCCATTACCAGAAAAATTTCTACACTGGCGAAAATGCAAGCCATTTCTCCTACAAGAATAATGGAGCGGAGCATTCTTTCTTTCAGATTATCTTCTGTATAATTTATCATTTGCAGTATTTTTTCTCTCATTTGCTCCCCTCCTTATCTCTCGTTCTTCTCTTTCCAGTTCGCAATCATTTCTACTGCGGAAATAAAATCGGACATTTGTATTTTTCTTTGTGCAGAGAGTATGACATCTTTCAAAGCTTTTCCCTGATAACTGCATTCTTTCAGTTCTTCTGTTATTTCCATCAACTGTTTTTCTTCAAAAGAATAAATGGCATCTTCCAGCTTTTCCAGCCTATTCTCAAATTCTTCTTTACTGATTTCCTGAATACCTTTTTCAGAGTTTTCTGCTTCTCTTACCGTATTTTCTTCTTCTTTTTCTAAAGAATGCTTAAAGAATCCACTTCTCTTAAGTCTCGTAAACAAATGCTTATATTCAACCATCAATTCTTCGTGATGTTCTAAAATATAATCAATGTCTGTATTCTTTCCGGCCATTTCCAGAAGTCTGGCAAGTTCTGAAATATGAGCAGCACCAACGCTGCGCATAGCACTTTTGAGACCATGTACTACAATCGTATAGTTCTTCCAATCTCGGCTGGAATACAATTCCTCCAGTTGTTCTTCCGTCTTTTCACCTTCCTGACAATATCCCTGAAGAATCTTGTAATATGCATCTTTTCCGTTGCAATATAAGAGTGCATGATTTACATCTAGTCCTAATTGCTCCAATACCTCCATCCAATCTGCTGCTTCTTTTGCTACAGGTATGTTTTCTGCTTCCACTTTTATTTCTTTTTCTATAATCTTATCCATTGGAAGAGTTCTCCTTAACACTCTTTCCAACACAGACCTTTCAATCGGCTTTTCCAGAAAATCATTGAATCCCTCTTTCAGAAGCTGCTCTCTGGTTCCTGCAACTGCATTTGCAGTAAGTGCAATGATCGG
Source organism: uncultured Lachnospiraceae bacterium (assembly GCA_964605105.1). Classification (GTDB taxonomy): domain Bacteria; phylum Bacillota; class Clostridia; order Lachnospirales; family Lachnospiraceae; genus SFDP01. Next base: position 21,336 of record CAZSBV010000001.1, read on the forward strand.
TACTTTATGATAATATGTTCCACTTTTTTGGCGAATCCGATGTAAACATTCCACTCCATCCATTTCCGGCATCATATGATCCATAAAAACAAAATCATAATTCATAGAAGTTATTTTTTCCAAGGCTTCCTGACCACTGGTTGCTTTGGTAACTTTTATCTTATATCCTGCCAAAATCTCTTCCACCACACGGATGTTCATGCTGTTGTCATCTACCACCATTACATGGGTATTTCTGGTTTCTATTTTTGCCTGACTACAGGAGTTACATTTATTATCATCTTTTTCTCCGTTCAAAACAGAAACGATGGAAAGAATATAAAATGGTTTATATATTTTAAGTAAATTTGGATTGGTAATTTCCTTTTCGTCTTTTTGCTCCAATACCACAATTACATTCGTTTCTTTCGCTAATTCATCAAAAAATTCCTGATCAACACGATATTCCACAATACTGATAAATATATGAGAAAACGGATCTTTCTCATTTCTTCTTTGTAATTCTGTCTGATTTCGACAGAACTGGCATTTCCCCCTCAATTTATCTGCCATGTTGACCATCATATTATAATATTCATCACGAATCTCTGTAATTTCAAATTGCTCCATATCTATATATGTCGCAGCATTGATATCTTCTTTGTTTTTCAATGAAACAATCGGTGTTTCATCCAGCACTTTCTGAGGTACTACAAATTTGACAGTAGTTCCCTTTCCCCACTTACTTTTTACGGTAATGGTTCCCCCCATTTTTTGTACCAGTGCCTGAGAAATGGCAAGTCCCAGTCCCAATCCGCCTTCCTGACGCTTTCGGCTGGCATCTACCTGATTAAAGGTAGTAAATAGTTTCTCAAGACTTTCTTCCCGAATCCCTATACCGGTATCTCTTATACTGACAGACAAATTAATTCCATAACTTTCCTGTCGAAAACCAATGCTTAAAGTAACACATCCGGATTCCGTAAATTTAATGGCATTATGCATTAACTTCAAAATAATTCTGCGCAGTTTCTTTTCATCTCCAAGCAACTCACTTGGGATCTTTGGATCACAATCTACGATCAATTCCATTTTCTTGTCATTTTTATATGCCATTGCCATATTAATGACATCATTAATGGTAGAACTAATATTATAGGCTTCTTCTTCCAGTTCAATTTCTCCGGTCTGCAATTCTGAAAAGTCTAAAATATCACTTACGACACCCATCAGGTTCCTACCTGCCCTCTGAATATCCTGCACCTTTTCTTTTACTGTAAAAGGTAATTCTTCGTTCAGTATGACTTCACTCATACCGCAAATCGTATTGATTGGTGTTCTGATTTCGTGACTAACATTTGCCACAAAATCATCCTTACTGTTTTCCGCTTTCTCCAATTCCTCAATTACATCCCAAAGCTGTCTACTGCCTTCATAATTTCTTTTTGTCCAAACGAAGACCAGAAATTCTACAAAAAGAACATTTGTTAGTCTTTGAATTAAACTAACTGCATCTCTCGCCGTTTCCAGCGGAATTGTTTGTATAATAAAAACATGGTAAGAAAAAACAATCACGGTTGTAATAAGTGTCAGAATGATATTTTCCGCAATTCCGTATACCCCTACCATAACAACAAATACAATAAACACAGGAAGTGCAAAACGCAATTCCTCTACATGAAATGTATAGAGAATCAAGCTTATCTGCATCATCACAGAAGTATAGGTGGCCCGGAATCTGAAACTTTTATATTTACAAATAAAAAAAAGCCAACTGCTTACTAATGCCGCAATTAAAGAAACATCCGTCCAGTTTTCCAGACTTGGCCTGGCTGCACTTATAATAATGCCTCCTGTATAAATGGTGTACATCAAAAGCAAAAAGCCCTCTATTTTTTTCTGGCTGCCCATATAGGTCATCTTTTCCATGATTTACCTCCTGTTTAATAGAATGCGCAAAAAGCGCATTCTCCGCACCCAAGCGGACTACGAAGCATTCTATTCTTCTCCGCGAGGTATGCATAAAAGCTCGTTCTGAAAGCCTGACTTTGACTTTCAAAACGAGCTTTCCTTTACTCTAATATTTTCCAAATCCGTCTTTTAAAGAAATAATCTGTTCATTCCTATCATTAGAAGGAACATAATGACGTTCTGCTGTCGGACGCATATCCATAGGATTCTGTCCACCTAATCTGAAAACAGAAAGCATTTCTCTTACACGGCCTGCCTGGTTGGAAAGTTCCACACTGGCTGCTGCACATTCTTCACTGGTAGCAGAGTTGGTCTGTACTACCTGAGATACCTGGTCGATTGCCTGATCGATCTGAGCAATGGCTGTTGCCTGATAATTGGATGCTTCTGCAATGTTGGCAACGATTGTTTCACTCTTACCTACAACAGAAGTGATTTCTTCCAAAGCTTCCGCTGTATCGTTAGCAATCTTAGTTCCTGCTTCTACTTTACGAATGGAATCTTCGATTAATTCTGCTGTTTCTGCTGCTGCTGCCGCACTCTTAGCTGCAAGATTACGAACTTCTTCGGCTACAACCGCAAATCCTTTTCCTGCTTCCCCTGCTC
>CAZSBV010000002.1:0-23806 GCA_964605105.1 uncultured Lachnospiraceae bacterium
GCATCTAAAACTACAAGGTTAGGATATTTTGCTCCACATTCTACCAAAGCTTTTCCGTAACCTTCTCTGGTTGCAATTTTCTTTACTTCTGGCATAATGTTTCACCAATCCTTTCTAAATCTTTCATAGCTACTTCAAACTGCTCATCGTTAGGAGCTTTTCCATGCCATCCGGCCTGATCTTCCATAAAGGAAACTCCTTTTCCTTTCAAACTCTTAGCAATAATTGCTGTAGGCATTCCTTTAGTTTCACGAGCTTCTTTGAATGCTGCGCGAAGAGCATCAAAATCATGCGCATCCACATGAATTACATGGAAATTAAATGCTTCAAATTTTTTATCTATTGGATGAGGAGAACATACATCTTCAATACAACCATCAATCTGAAGATTGTTGTTATCCACGATGATAGTAAGGTTGTCCAACTTGTGGAATCCGGCAAACATAGCTGCTTCCCAAACCTGACCTTCTTCAATTTCACCATCACCAAGTAAGGTATATACTCTGTAATCTTTCTTATCCATCTTACCGGCAAGAGCCATTCCTGTTGCTGCAGAAATACCCTGTCCAAGAGAACCTGTTGACATATCTACTCCCGGAACTCCCTTCATATCAGGATGTCCCTGTAAATAAGAACCAAGTTTTCTTAAAGTAATCATATCTTCCACTGGGAAAAATCCTTTTAAAGCTAACGCAGAGTATAATCCAGGTGCACAATGTCCTTTAGATAATACAAAACGGTCTCTATCCGGATCCTTTGGATTTTCAGGATTAACATTCATTTCTTCAAAATATAAATAAGTAAAAATATCTGCTGCAGATAAAGATCCTCCCGGATGACCTGCTTTTGCACTGTGAACAGATTTCACAATGTTCTTACGCACTTCATTGGCCATAATCTGCAATTCCAAGTTGGTCATAATTTCTCCTCCATAATGTTGCTAATCTACGACTCTTATAGAATACTATACAATTATGCAAGAAACAAGTATTCTACATGCCGATTTTTTTCTTGTTTTTTGACTTTTTTTAGGCATTTTCCCTTATTTTTCCTATTGTTTTTCTTATTGTACTCTTTAAAAAACAATCTTATTCATTTTCTGTTGTGTCCTTTTCTTCTGATACATCCATAATCCCCCCCTGAAAATTACCTTTTAGAAAATCTTTTCCGCTAACAATTACCAGAATCAGACCACAAACTACAAAAACAACTCCAGCTCCAATTGATACCCCTACCGGTGCTCCTTCTCCTGCATTCAGTCCCATAAATAGCTCATAAGCCAAATAAATCAGATACATTCCTGCTATCAATCGGATGATCAGACTTGATTTTGGAACCAATGGTTTCTTCTTATCATTTGCCATATTCTAAAGTTTCCCTTCTGCTTCATTTAATTATAAATGCAACTCACTATTATACTTATCATAACATAAAGATAGGTTTTATGTCATCTTCTTGTAAACTTAAATTTTTTAATTGAACTTTAACACTTAGAACAATCATGCTCTTTTATATATTCTTAATAATAAAAGTCATGATTCAAATTTCAAAACATAGAATATATAAATTCTTCGGAGCTACTACTTATGTCCTCTTTTCTCAAATACCTAAAAAGCAAAAAAATTATCTTTTTCTCTATATTATTAATTTTTATCAATGCGTCTATTCTTTTTATTTTTCTTCCCAAACCCAAACTTTCTTTTCAGGAGATGACCAATCAATTGTTTTTCGATGATATCACCACAGATACTCTAAGCCTGCACTACACTCTGGCTTATCCCTCTCATTATTCCATTGATTCCTATCCATTAACTTTGCCTAAATATGATAAAAACACATTAAACCAGACCTATAGCAAAATCGAAAATAGCCTTTCTGTTTTAAACAACATGAATACACAAAGTCTTTCCACAGAAGAAAACTACTGCTATCGCTTGCTGAAAGATTATTTTTCCATGCAGAAAAAAGGATTCTCTTTTACTTATCTTGAAGAATGTTTTTCACCTTCTTCAGGAATTGTGGCTAACTACCCTGTTTTGATGGCAGAATATACCTTCCGTACTGAAAAAGATATTACAGATTATCTCACCTTGCTTGCTGATACTCCAAATTATTTTTCCAGTTTCTTTGAATTTCAAACAGAAAGAGCCGTGAAAGGATATTATCTGGCATCTGCTTCGTTAGAAGAAACCATGGAACAATGCGATACTATTATTACTAAGGAAGCATTGGAAGAAAATTCTCATTTTCTTCAACTGACCTTTCGTGAAAGACTGGCTCCTTTGGTAGCCAAAGAAGTGATTTCTAAAGAGGAAGCATTTAAGTACATAGAAATGAACAATACTATTTTACAGAATGTTGTCCTGCCTGCTTATCAGGAATTGAAGGCTTCCTTTCTTTCTTTGCAGATAGATAATCAACCCTTACAGGGGTTATATAGGAAGGAACAGGGAAAAGAATATTATCAATGGTTGGTACAAAAACAAGTAGGCTGTTCCCTTTCCATACCGGAAATGTTAGAAAAACTGGAAACAGATTATGAAAAGAATCTTTGTGAATTTCAATATTTACAGAAAAAAATAGCAACTTTTCCAGACTATGAAAATTATGTACAAAGTTCTTTTCCTTTGCTGGATAGAAATGAAATCTTAAAAGCACTACAACAGTTTTCTAAAGAGGATTTTCCCTCTCTCTCAACCTTTTCTGACAGATCCGTTAAAACTACGATTAAATCCGTCAGTGATTGTATGGAAGAATACACCAGTCCCGCCTTTTACCTGATTCCACCTATCGACGATATCTGGCAAAATACCATTTATATCAATAATAGTTCCACTCCCGAGGGACTGGATTTATTCACTACTCTGGCACATGAGGGTTATCCCGGACATTTATACCAGACTGTTTATTACCAATTATACAGTAAGCAAAATGATACTCCCTTGATCCGCCATATCATGAATTATGGGGGCTATGTGGAAGGTTGGGCAATCTATTGTGAATTATATTCCTATGATTATGCTACACGACTTTATCCGGAAGATTCTCAGGAATTTTATTCTCTATGGCATCAGCTTTTGGTATGTGACAGAAAATTACAGCTTGCTATTTTATCTATTTTGGATATTAAACTGCATTATTATGATGATTCCATAGAGACTGCCAAAGATATCTTAAATCAATATGGAATTGCAGATGAAGAAACCATTACTGATATCCACCGGTATATTCTGGAAGAACCGGGAAATTATCTGAAATATTATATGGGTTACCTTCTTCTTATGGATTTAAAAGAAAAAGCGAAGGACTTAATGGGTTCAGATTATACTGACATGAAATTCCATGAATATATTTTAAATGCTGGTCCTTCTGACTTTGATAATCTGGAGAAACGGTTGTTGGAAGTTTATTACTCTCTATAAATAAATCATTGAAAACATTTTAGTCCTCTTCCTCCAGCATAGACTCCAGATACCCTCTATCCCAAAGAAGAATCTTAAGTTTTTTCGCAGCATCCACTGCCGGCGTTGTAAAATACTGATTGGTCAGAACTGCTCCTACCATACGGTCGTAATAATCCCTTCCGGCATAAGCTTCCTGAATGGCTTTTACTCCGATAGGAGCAGTGTAACATTTACACTGAATGGCATAAGTAACCCCATCTTTTTCTGCCAGAATATCCGCCCCGTAATCACCGCTTCCCTTAGTTACTTCTACTTCAATAAAACCTTTTTTCCGAAGTAGGTCAGCACAGTAGTATTCAAACTCATGTCCCTCCAGAGTATCAAAATGCTCCGGCACGATTCTGCGGTGCTTTTTTATAAAAGATATTATCCCTATAATTGCAACACTCACCAAAAGTACTAATCCAACTATATATATTAATTGCAATACGTTTTCTGATTTTAATAAAATCATTAATTCTTCTTTCATCTCTTTATCCTTTACTTTTTATAAAAATATAAAAAAACTGTTGCAAATATGTGCTTAAAGGTTATCTGCTATCCAACTTGTACGCCTTTGTGAGACATTGTTTTTGAGAAACGAACAAAACTGTTTATAGTTTTTGTACGTTAATCGCAAACAATGTAACGAACAACAGCGAACAAGGGATACAGATACCGTAAGCACATATTGCAACAGTTGTCATTATCACAAGTCAACAATTAATAATGCCTGATTACATCCGACCAGGAAGAAATTCCGATAATGCTCTTTGCAAACTCCGTTACAGACTCTGAGTTCGGTCCATCAATATGCTTGAACACATTGTAGACCTGCTTATGACTTCCATCGGAATTGTTAAGTCCAAATGCCATACCCTGAGCAACCTCTGCTGCCGCATCGGTCTGTCTGTTTAACAAAAATCCATCAATATGGCTGTTTGCCTCCGCAATATAATAAGCATAGGCAAATGCTGCTGCCTGAACTCCCTGTCCGGATAGGGAATTAAATCCCTGTTCACTTAAAATAACACTTCTGGATTCTCCGTCCGGATTTAAAAATTCTTCTCTTTGTAAATAATCCGTAATTACATGAATATTCTGAATGGTCACCATTTTTGTATCAGAAGAATTTGAAACCAAATTCATTCTCTTGTAGTTGGATGGCATATTCCAGAAAGCCGCATGTGTTAACGGTACCGGATATGGATGATGAGATAAATCCCAATCAATATTTCCTTCCGATTTTATGTAAGAGTTAAAATAATCCAAAACATCTCTTGCATCATAATCCCCATCATTCAGATTACGGTTCCATGTCTGATCCAAAGGCATATAAACCTTGGCACAGGCATTGACACTCTTAATAGCATTATAAAATACTCGGAATCCATCTGCATAAGCTTCTGTATAACTCTCTACATCTACCGCCGAGTAATAATTCCAATTTTTTCTCGCATTTACTTCATTTGCAATAACCCAGTTTACAACCTGTCCGTGAGCCGTTCCTGAATAACGTTCTGCAAGAAAAGTAGCTACTGCTCCCAGATAATCCACACCGGCTTCATCCGCTGCATTAAACATATAATAAGGACATGCCCCCGCTTTTCTGGCATTTGGGTGAACTAAATCCAAATATCCGCCATTCCAGTCATTTAAAATAATGGCTGTGGTCTGGATTCCCAACTGTGTCAAACGTGAAAAGACAATATCGTACTCCGCAATTACCTGTCCATCAAAAAGATATGTCTTTCCCTGATAGTTATAATAAATCGTAGGATAATTAGCACTACTGGTATGACCCACAATTCTTCCTACCATAATATTATATGCTGCCTGCTTTACTCCCAAATCTGATAATTCATTTCCTTTTAGTTTATTCGGGTCTACCAATAAACCTTTGATGGATGCTGCTTTCGGATATGCATAAGTGTACTGGGCTCTTGCCTCAGGATTCGTAATATAACTGAAATCAGAAAGTAATACATATTTTCCATTCTGCTTTATACCAACAGCAAATTTATCAAAAAGCCGGGTATCTGCCTGCTTATAATTCAAATTAAAAGTAAAAGAAAACTGATCATCTGACTTTCTTACAGAAGTAATCGGCTCTTGTCCTTCCTTTAATCCATCATCATAGGTTGCAATATCAAAAACATAAATTCTACGGTCATCACTTTTTGGAATCCCTTCCATCAGTCCACTGACAATTACTTTACTCTTATCTTCCTCTGATATTTCACATTGTAAGATCTTTGCAAAACCTTCTCTGTTTTCATCAGTTATCTCTACTTCTTCCGGCCACATAGACTGCCACACTTCCTGAAGTCCATTAGCATTAGCAATACTATTTTCTGCATCGCTTTTTACTTCTTCCACAGCAGCTTCTACAACTTTACTTAAAACAGATATTGGATATTGTCTTAAAGTTTGTCTTGCTGCATCTTGATTCTTTTTTAAATATATTTCTCTTCCTAAAAAACCGCCACCAATAAGCACAGCTAAAAAGACCACAAATAATATAATATTCCTTGTACCTTTAGCTTTATTTTTAGTCTTTTTTATTCTCTTTCCATTTTTTTTATCCTGGGTATTCTTATTCTCTTCCATCTATTCTCCACTCTGATGTCTCAAATTAATAGTATAAGCAGTGATAAATTTTCTACTCTATTTATCAGAAATCCAACGTATAAATTAAAATCGTTCCTTTCAAGAATATAAGAAAATACCCTTTTTGTCCACATTTTGACCAAAAAAATTCCCACTTCCAAAGCAGTAATATTCTTTAAATAATCTACTTCAAAAATGGGAAATCTCTATATTTATTTAACTATCACTAAAAATATGAAAAACTCAAAAATATACTTTTTAATTTCCGCCATAAAAAATTTGAGCTATTGGCGAATCCTTATCTAAAATAACTGTTTTGTTATCACCCTTTACGGATTCTTTCAAGGCATCCAGACTTCTTACAAAACTGTAAAAATTTGTTCTGCTTTCATCTTTATAAGCTTCAGAAAGTATTTTCATATATTCTGCTTCCCCTTCTGCTTTTAAGACTTCTGCCTGTTTTTTTGCCTCGGATAATAAAATACTAACTTCTTTGTCGGTCGTATTTCGAATTTTTTGTGCCTCTGCAGCACCTTCTGCAGTATAAGTAGCTGCAATATTTCCTCTTTCCGAAATCATTCGTTCATATACAGCTTCCTTGTTATCATTTGGTAAATCCAACTGTTTTGTTTCGACCGCAAGTAATTCCAGACCATACTGATTAAACTTATCTCCTACACTATCCATAATGGCAGCAGATAATTCTCCATCTCTTCCTGAAATAACTTCTTCCTGTGGCCAGGAACTGATAATATTTTTTATGGAGTTATAAACTACAGTATCAATACGCCCTTCTGCATTGGCAATGGAACTGTTCAAGGTCTGTGCAAATTTAATCGGATCTGTAATCTGCCATAATACATAACTGTCTGTAATCATAGTCTTCTTATCTTTTGTAATAACATCAGATGGAGCTAAATCATATACCAAAATCTGTTTTGGCAACGAGCTTTCTGTTTGAATAAAAGGAATCTTAAAGCTTACTCCTGCTTCTGTCTGTACATGATCGATTTTACCAAACTCACGGATTACTTTATATTCATTTTCTTTCGTAATAACGATTGAGGAAAGTCCAAGAAAAATAGCTGCAAATAAAACGATTACAGCAAATGCTTTACCGAATGCCTTTTTCATTTAGTTTTCCTCCTTTTCTGAATTAGTGGTTTCTTCTGTAGCAAAGAAAGAATCTAAAGGAAGTACTTTTTGAACTCCATTAGATGAATCAATGATTAATTCCAAATCAGGAAGCACTTCTTCCATAGCCTCATAGAACATTCTCTGCTTTGTTACAGTAGGATTCTTAATATACTCTTCGTACATAGCATTAAATCTGGCTACCTGACCGGTTGCTTCATTAATACGTTCCTGTTTATAAGCCTCTGCTTCTTTTATAATTTTATCTGCTTCCGCTTCCGCTGTAGGCAGTTTTTCATTTTTATATTTGTTAGCATTGTTGATTGCTGTTTCTTTACCCTGTTTCGCCGTTTCTACATTTTTAAATGCTTCCATAATTTCTGCTGTAGGTGGTTCAGAATCCTGAATTGTTACATTCACAAGTGTCAGACCAATATCATGCTTTTCTAACTGTTCAGCCAATACTTCTCTGATAGACGCCTGAATTTCATTTTTGCCAGTTGTCAATACACTGTCTACATCGTAACTTCCAATCACATTACGGATACTGCTCTGCGCCAGATTCTTCAAAATCTTTACCGGATCTGAAGATGCATATACTGCCTTTACCGGGTCAGAAACCTTGTATTCAATAAAGAAATCAACATCAATAAAATTGTAATCACTTGTAATCATGACTGCTTCTGATGTAATGGTTTCATTAGTCTCTTCATTGTATCCGATGGCAAATCCCTGAATGGTTGTATTTACCTTCTGAATCTGCTGAATGAAAGGAATTTTAAAATGGAGTCCCGGTTCTGTTACCGCCTCAGCTTTTCCTAATGTAGTAAGTACCACCTGCTCCTGTTCCCTGATCTGATAAGTAGAACTAACTCCTATGATTGCCGCAGCCACAATTACCACAAACGCAATCATTACTTTTTTAAATTTGTTCCCCGTTCCATTTGGTGAATAATGAGGAATTTTTTCTTCAAAATTAACAGTCTTTTTACCTTCTTCCATGATTCTCCTCCTCTATGTAAGTATCTTCATCTTACTTTTTTCTATATAGGAAATCAATTAAATTTTTCTTAAGATTATTTAAGTTTTTGTAAAAGAGCAATCGTTCCAACCTGTAAAATAATTTTAGTCTTTATCAATAAATTGTATAAAAATAACAACAATTCTTATCAATATTGTGTTTCAAAAAATCCCATGCTATATTTTTGTTAATTACTCTGAATAATATAAGAGTATTTATTTATATTAAATATGCAAAGATTTAAGCTATGGAGGAAAACATATGTACAAAATGAATCCCGACTATTTAATCGGAATTGAATTGATGGATACTCAACATCAATACTTATTTGAATTAATGGAAAAAGCACAGGGTCTGTTAAAAGATGAAAATATACTTTATAAATACGATGAATTAATTAAAATTTTAAAAGGCCTAAATGATTACACACAGAAACATTTTAAAGATGAAATTGCTCTTATGGAGTCTTTGAATTATCCCAGATTACAATTGCATATAGCTGCCCATCAGGGATTTATTGATAAATTAGATTCCTTTGAAATTGATGCTGAACAAATTTCTTTAGGTACTCAGGATCAGATGATTTATGACTTAATGGAATACTTAAAAGAATGGCTGCAGATTCACATTTTAGATTGCGACAGAAAAGTAGTCCGCTTTATGAATGGTGAAAAAATTACCGCAGAAGATGATTAAAAATATATTTATATTTTAAACTACTTAGGGGATGTTTTCGACATCCCCTAAAATATGCTCTATTACTAATAACTTCGAATCCTATCCTCCGAATCATCATTTATTTTTTCAATTCTTTTGATAATAATAAAATAACTATAAGAAGGATTCACTTGAACTTCGACCCTGTCTCCTATATGTTTCCCCATGAGAGCTTTCCCTAAAGGAGACTCTATACTAATTAAGCGATTTAAAGAATTTGCTCTTACTGTAGTTACAATACGATAACTCTCTACTAATCCGTCTTCTTCAAAATAAACTTCTACTCTGTCATTCATTCCTACTTCATCTTCATTTGAACTATCATCAATCACTTCAGCAGTTCGAATCATTCGTTCCAAAAAACGAATCCTGCTCTCATTTCTATTTTTTTCCCTCTTTGCTGCATAATATTCAAAATTTTCACTAAGATCACCCTGAGCTCTGGCATCTTTTACATCCTGAATTAATTCTTTTCGTAATTCCAGTTTTCTGTATTCAATTTCCTTTTCCATTTTCTTTATATCTGATGTTGTTAATTTATCATGCATAATCTATCTCCCAATATTTCATTTTTCTTTTCCAAAAGAGTATCGCACCAGATTTCCGGTGCGACTCTTCTTATGGTTTATCTTTATTAATTTTCACTCTCTGCAGTTTTAAATACAGATATTGCCTGTTTTAATTCTTCTGTATTAGCCTTTAACTCTTCACTTGCCTGTGTCAGAGAGCTGACAACTTCTTTTTGTCCCTGAGCAATAGAGAATAGATTACTTGAAGACGCTGCCGTTTCTTCGGATACCGCTGAAATACTGGAAATAGCCTCTAATGTTCCACCTCGTTCTTTATCCATACCTTTTACCTTATTCTCTACATCAGTAATATTTACAATTACTTCTTCTGTCGCATGATATATCTGACGGAATGCATCTTTGATAGCTTCTACTGTCTGTGCCTGCTCTTCTACTGTCTTTTCTGCTTTCATAGCAATTCCAACAGTTTCTTCTGTCTGCTTTTCTATAGTTGCTACTAATTTGTTAATTTCATCAGCTGCCTGATGAGATCCATCAGCTAATTTTCGAATTTCTTCTGCTACAACAGAAAATCCTCTTCCTGCCTCTCCGGCTCTTGCCGCTTCTATGGAAGCATTTAAGGATAATAAGTTTGTCTGTTCTGCGATATCAGCAATAATAGCAACAAACTTCTTAATTTCAGCAGATTTCTTTTCTAAGTCCTTAACATCTTCTTTTACCTGAGAAGTTACTTCAATGGTATCTTTTGTCTGATTTGACAGCATTTCCATTGTACCAATACTCTGAGTTACTGCTTCTTTTGTATTTTCGGAATTCTTAGCTGTTCTTTCTATATCTTCACTAACAATTTCAATGATCTGAGAAAGACTATCCATCTGAAGAAGACATTCCTGAGCATCATCTGCCTGTTGGCCTACTCCCACGTCAATTTCTTCCAGTGCTTCAATAATTCCGGTAGAAGACACTTCCATTTGACCGGATACACTTTCCATCTCTTCTGCTGATACATTTACTACATCTGCAATACTTTCTACTTCCTGAATTAATTTACGGGTATTATCAATTACATTGGCAATGTGATGATTAAGCATACTAAACTCACTTTTGCCCTTTGTATTCATCTGGACTGTTAAATCACCTTCAGCTACTTTTCTAAGTCTCTTGATAATACCATCCATATTTCCGGTAATATTTAAAGATATTCCTACACCGGTCAAAATAGCAATGATACTTGCAATAATCACCAGAATTAAAGTGAGATTTTTAATTTCTGCCGCAGAAGCTGTTACTTTCGCTTCCGGAACCATATATACTAAAGTTGCTCCTGTCTCTTCACTGGTTCGGTAAATGAACAAATAATCTTTACCGTTATAATTTATGTACTGTGTTCCGCTGCTTTCTTCTGTTAACTTACAATTTTGATAAAATTCCTGTTCAGAAAAAACAATTTCATTATTATTTGTCTCTTCTTTTACTATAAGTTCTTTTCCTTCTGCTGTAATGAAACCTATCACAGCTCCTTCACTATAATCAATGCTCTGTAAACTATCCAAAATAGTTTGCTTCTTAATATCAACAACAATTACAGCTGCATTATTTGGGAAGTTACTCATATAAGAAATGAAATATTCTTCTGAACCATAGCCTGTTGCTTTATCCATTTCATCATGAGAACTGACCCAACCAGCTTTCTCAGCTTTAATAATAGAAATACCTTCTTCTGTCTTAGCCCAATCTTCATAAAAACCTTTGACTTTGGTACTTCCTTTATTTGCTGTGGAAATAATATCTGCATTTTTCTTCGGTATAATATAAATATTATTAATAAACTCGTTCAATGTAGATTTTGTAGTAAGTGTACTACTGTTTTTATTCCAGATAGAAGAAGCTTTTGAAATATCATTAGCATAAGTTCCTGCTACCAGGCTTTGTAATTCCTGATCCAATTTTATTTGAATAATATCTGAACGAATTAAATTGAATCCAAAATCCAAATATTCTACCTGTGTATTAATGGTATTCTGAGCTGATATCTCATAATTTGAAATCATACCTTCTTCTGCTTTATTATAGGATACTATCCCAACCAAAATTACAAAGACAACAGGAATAATAAAGCCTACTAACAACTGCAATTTGATATTTATATTAAAAGAAAATTGTTTTTTATTATCAATATTTTCAACTTTATCTGAATTCTTTTTCTTTAATATTTTTCTTAAATCAAAAAGTTTCATATTGCTCTTTTTCATAGCTTTTCCCCCATTATTTTTGGTTTTAAGATTTACATGTACTCCTATAAAATTAATACAATTTATCTACAACAGCTTTCGAAGTTTTCTTATTATTTTCTACGGATGTCTCTTTATTTCTACGGTAATATTCCTGAAATAATACATCAATAATATATAACTGACTTAACTTTGCCCCCATAGAGCCACCATCTAACGGTCCTTCATTAGAACCACATACCAGAAGTGCATCTGTGTAACTGGTCAAAGGAGATTTCAAAAATCTTGTGATTCCTACTATTTTTGCTCCAACCTTTTTGGCAATCTTAGCAACATAAATATTATCTTTTGTTGCACCAGAATAAGAAATAATAAAAATCATGTCATTAGGACCTGCCATAGAAGCCGCCATAGCCTGCATATGAGGGTCATCAATACAACTTACTTTATTGCATATTCTTAAAAATTTATTTCTTGCTTCTCTTGCTGTCAATAAAGAATCTCCAATACCAAAAAAATAAATATTTGTGGCATCTTCCATCATCTTAACTGCTCTTCCAATCTCATCCATACGCATTAACGTTCTGGTTTCCTTTAACGCATTGATATGCCCCTGCAATATCTTATCTAATGTAAATTCTAAAGAATCAATTTTCGCATTAATTTCATTTTTTTCCGGTACATCTTCTTCATCCGAAGTTATACTTAAGGAAAGTTTCATTTTAAATTCCTGATAACCTTTTACGCCCATAGTTCTGCAAAATCTATGCACGCTGGCATCCGCCACCCCACAAGCTTCAGACAGTTCAGTTATGGACATAAATAATACCCTGTTGGTATTTTGAACTACATAATCCGCTATTTTCTTTTCTGTTTTTGTAAACTGATTATACGATAATTGAATATCTAATATTAAACTGGAACCGGACATATTCTGCCATCCTTTTCTTTTGTCAGAAAAAGGCATGGAAGACCATGCCTTTTTCAGTTATAACTATTATCGACTCTAAAATATACTTTGTCAATTAACAATATTTTTTGATTGCAGTCGTAATCATTTCTGCAGCTTCTTTACAAGTTGGAATATCTGCTTCTGTTAATTCTGCCAAAGGTGCTCTTACGCTTCCGATATCAGGACCACCCTGAATACGAATAATTTCTTTAATTACTGCATACATATTTCCTTTTGTAGAACACATTTTATAAATAATTCTGCAAACATCATTTTGAATAATTCTTGCCTCTTCCATTTTTCCTTCTAAGAAGAGTTCTCTCATTTTAATAAATAATTCCGGCATCGCTGCATATGTACCACCGATACCACCACATGCACCCATTGCAAGACCGGAAATGAACTGTTCATCCGGACCATTGAATACAATTACATCTTCATCCTTGAACATCTGAATATCCTGAACCGGCATGGAAGAATTCTTTACACCAATAACTCTAGGATTTTTCTTCATTTCACGAAGTAAGCTAATAGTTAATGAAACACCTGCCAACTGAGGAATATTGTAAATAATAAAGTCTGTATTTGGTGCTGCTGCTGAAATATCATTCCAATATTTTGCAATTGCATGTTCCGGTAATCTGAAATAAATTGGAGGAATGGAAGCAATAGCATCTACTCCCAGACTTTCTGCATGAGCAGCTAATTCCTGACTGTCTTTTGTATTATTGCAGGCAACATGCGCAATAATAACAATTTTTCCTTTAGCAACTTCCATACAAGCTTCCAAAGTTTTCTTTCTGTCTTCTACACTCTGATAAATGCATTCACCGGAAGATCCACCAACGTATAAACCATTTACACCTTTATCAATAAGATACTGAGTAAATGCTTTTACTCTTTCCTGAGAAACTTCTCCATTTTCATCATAACAAGCATATAATGCCGGGAATACTCCCTGATATTTTTTCATATCCATTTTTATGACACGACCTTTCTAATAAGAAAATAAGTGAATATATATTAACCTTTTACAGCACCCATGGTAATACCCTGTGTAAAGTATTTCTGGAACATAAGGAAAACTGCAACAATTGGAACTGCACCTAAAGCTGCACCAGCCATAATTAGACCAAAGTCATTGGACATTTCTGCCTGTAATTTAGCAATACCAAGTGAAATTGTTAAAACTTTACTAGAGTTCAACATAATTAACTGTAAGAAGTAATCATTCCATGTACTGATGAATGTAAAGATTGCCAGTGCACCAATACCTGGTTTAATCATTGGAAGTACGATTGTGGTAAATGTCTGGATTTCTCCAGCACCATCAATTCGTACCGCTTCTAACATTTCCGTAGGAATACCTTCAGAGAACTGTTTTAATAAGAAGATACCGAAAGGCCATCCTACAGTCGGTAAAATAACAGCCCACATATTATCGTGAAGTCCTAAGAAAGACATTTCTTTTAACAATGGTACTAATACTACCTGCTTTGGCAGGGCCATAGCACAAATCAACAAAGTGAATAATGTTTTCTGTCCGATAAATCTTTTCTTCGCCAAAGCATATCCTGCCATAGCTGATGTAAGACATGTAAGAGCCATAGACATAACAGAAATAAATACTGCATTAAATAACCATCTAAACGCAGGTTTTGCCATAAGTCTTACATAGTTATCTGTCGTAGGATTATGAGGGAACCATTCCGGTATTACTGCATTAATAGCAGCTGCATCCTTAAAGGAACCTGTTATAATCCAATATAACGGGAACGCAAAAAGAATCGCAAGGATAATCATAACAACTAAGACGAAGTAATCATAAGGTTTTTTCTTTGTAACTTTACTTTCCATTTTTCATCCTCCTCCTTAATCATTAGACTGTCCGACTCTAAGCTGAATTGCAGAGAAAATTGCTATAATAATAGCAAGGAAGATACCCATTGCATTTCCATAACCATAGTTATTAAGCTTAAACGCCTGATAGTAAATATAGTACATAATAGTTTCTGTAGAGTGGTTTGGTCCACCACTTGTTAATAACTGAATTAACGCATAACACTGGAAAGAGTTAATTGTTGTAATAATCAATATGTAAAGTGTTGTAGGCATAATGGAAGGCCATTTAATCTTCCAGAATGTC
Source organism: uncultured Lachnospiraceae bacterium (assembly GCA_964605105.1). GTDB lineage: Bacteria > Bacillota > Clostridia > Lachnospirales > Lachnospiraceae > SFDP01. Next base: position 14,785 of record CAZSBV010000002.1, read on the forward strand.
TGTAATTTTGTAGCACCATCTACTTCTGCTGCTTCTGTCAAAGAAGGATCTACATTACCTAAAGCAGCAACATAAAGAACGATAGGCTGACCAATAGAAGTAGTAAATAAGATGATAATAATACACCAGATGGCAAATCTTTCATCACCCAACCAACTAATTTTTTCTTCCATAAGGCCGGCATTTGTCAATACATTGTTGAATAAACCATTGTATTTGTTGAACATCCATTTCCAAACTACGGAAACAGCTACGGAACCTGTAACTACCGGTAAATAGAAGATACAACGGAAAAAGGATCTGCTGAAAGCATTCATATTATAGATAGAAGCTCCTACCCACAAAGAGAACGCTGTAACGGTTGGTACTGCTACTACTACAATCAGGATGGTATTTTTTAATGCTTTAATAAAAATTTCATCCTGGAACATTTTAATGTAATTCTGAATACCAATGAAAGAAAAATCTCCCATAGTATAATTAAAGAAACTTGTAACTAAACACAAAACCATAGGAATAATAACAAATCCTACAAAGAAAATTAATGCGGGAAGAAGGAAAAGGTACGCAGAACGGGTTTCGCGCATTACTAATACCTTACTTCTCGTTGGTACTTTATTTTTACTCATATCAAACTACCCTTCCTGACTAATTTTGTAAAAAAGAGCACCCACCTTCACAAGGCAGGTGCTCTATTATTACTTAATAGAAATTAATTAGTTAGATGCTGCTGCTGTAGCTTCGTTACATGTTGCAACATAAGCATCTGCTGCTGTCTGAACATCATCACCATTGAAGATCTGCTGAAGTAAGTTCCACCAAGCTGTTCTCTGTTCAGCCCAACCAAGTGTTACGTTGTAGTAGTCACCTAACCACTGAGCAAATCCAGCGAATACTGTCATTCTTTCTTCATCTTCTGTACCAGCATAGATGTTACCAAAGGAAGCACGTACTGGGAAGAATCCTGTAGCTGCTACACTTGCTGGTCCCTGTGTTTCATCATCACATACGAATTTGATAAATTCTTTTGCTGCTGCAACTTTAGCTGCATCGCCGTTATCAAAGATACCGAATCCCCAGATACCACCACACAATTCAGGTGTTGTATCATCAGATGGGAATGCAACCGGGTAAGGTGTGAATGTAACCTGAGAAGCATATGTAGCCTGATTAGCTGCGTTCCAGCAGAAGGACATAGCTGTTGTTCCGTTAGCAAATAACTGAAGTTCATCAGATGCTACGATACCAGCGTCAGAGCTTAATAAACCAGCGTCAACCCAATCAACTAACTGCTGTAAACCTTTAACACCAGCTTCGCTGTTCATGGTCCATTCTGTATGAGCTGCATCTGTCCATTTTGCACTGTAAAGGTTCATTGCTAATGCACGTGTACCCTGGTCACCACCCTGACCACCACAGTAAACAACGCCTGTTTCCTGAACTAAACCGGAATCTTTAACTGCCTGTAAAGCTTTTTCAAAGTTTTCTACGCTCCATGTACGATCTTCGTTGATGTACTGTAAAGCGTCAGCCTGTTCAAATACTTCGTAGTTGATAGCCATTGTATGTGTTGTCATACATAATGGATATTCATAGTAAGCACCGTCAACAGATTTACAAGCTGCTTCTACAGCTGCACTGTTAGCAACGATATCAGCTGTAGCTTCTTCTGTCCAAAGGTCAGAAAGGTCAACCATTTTACCTTTAGCGCCCCAGTTAGCTACAAGACGTTCAGGTCCTTCTAAAACTAAGTCAGGAGTTGTACCAGCTTCGATAGCTGCTGTAACCTGGTCATCACCGGATGTATAGTCCAAATATTCAACAGAAACGTTTACATCTGGATATACTTCATTAAATGCTGCAATAATTCCGTCAACTGTTGCGGAATCACCAAATTTACCTACTGGATATGTCCATAAGGTAATGTCTGCTGCAACTGCTCCGTCAGCTGCTGCATCTTCTGCAGGAGCTTCTTCAGTTGCTGTGTCAGTGGCAGCTGGAGTTTCTTCAGCTGCTGTTGTGTCAGAACCGCCACATGCTACCATAGAAAGTGACATAGCTCCAACTAAAAGTAACGCAAGTAACTTTTTCATCTTATTTTTCCTCCTTTTAAGATATGTATAGTTTGTTACTATCTGATTAAAATTTTACCCCTCATAATATACTCTTGTCAATAGAATTATAAAATTTTTTTCATTATTTTATTATTTTTTGTATATTTTTTTCATAAATTAATTAAAAATTTTTTCATTATGTTTATCATTTTTTTAATTTTATAGCTTCATTTGTGCAAATTGTATATTTTACAATAATATTTTTCATTTTAGTTCAAATCTATGAAACTTATTTTCATTTTTATTGATTGCCAATTTTTCGCGTGTTATAATGTAAACAAAATCGGTCATATAAGTAATAAGTAGGAAAGGATGATTATCATGAAAAAAGACTTAGCCGAAATTTTAGAAGCTACTAAAGGATCCATTATTGTTTCCTGTCAAGCTTTACCAAGTGAACCTATGTATTGTGAAGAAATGTCCATTATGCCATTCTTTGCAAATGCAGCAAAGCAGGCTGGAAGCAAATGTATCCGTACCAGCAGCATCCGCGATGTTGTAGAAATCAAAAAGGCAACCGGATTACCTGTTATCGGTCTTGTAAAACGTGTAGTGGAAGGTTACGCTTCTTATATTACACCAACCATGCAGGAAGTTGATGATTTAGTTGCCGCTGAATCTGACATCATTGCATTAGACTGTACACAGCGTGAACGTGGTGACGGAACTACCATTAACGAATTTATTGCCCAGATCAAAGAAAAATATCCTGACATTGTTTTAATGGCTGACATTTCTACTTTCGAAGAAGGTGTGAATGCTGAAAAATGTGGTGTAGATATTGTGGGAACTACTTTAAGCGGATATACCGATTATTCTCCAAAAGTAGATGGTCCTGATTATGAATTAGTAGAAAGATTAACTTCTACTTTAAAAATTCCTGTAATCGCAGAAGGTAAAGTTCATTATCCGGATCAGGCAAAAAAGATGTTAGAACTTGGAGCTCATGCGGTTGTTGTAGGTGGTGCCATTACCAGACCACTTGAAATTGCACAGCGTTTCTACAAAGCAATTGAAGAATAGATTTTAACCGAAGAACAATAAAACTTTATAATAATATCGAAGGGAGACAAAAATATGATTTACGACAAATTAACAAATATGGGTTTATATAAAGGAATGAACAAAAATCTTGATACAGCCATTGATTTCATTTTATCTCATGATTTAAATGAACTTCCTATGGGAAAAACTGTAGTTGACGGTGATAACGTTTATATTAATGTTATGGATGCAAAAGCGTCACCTGTAGAAGAAAGAGCTTATGAAATCCATAAAAATTATATGGATATCCAGATGGATTTAGTTGGTGTAGAAAGAATTGATACCGGCGACTGTACCAGAATGGAACCAGGCGAATACAACGAAACAAAAGACGTAGCTAAAGCAACTGCTGCAGACTTAGCAGGCTGCATTATTGGACCTGAAAACTTTATTATTTGTATGGCTAACGAACCTCATAAACCAAATATCGCAGTTAGTGAAGATACCGTATTGAAGAAAGCTGTTTGCAAAGTACATATCTAATGGAGGGTTTATGAAAATTCTTGTTTTTGATATCGGCGGAACATCCATTAAATATGGTGTTTGTGTAGATGATGTATTACAGGATGTAAAAGAAACTCCTACCAATGCCAAGTTAGGCGGACGGCATATTATGGATACTCTGATTACCTTAATCCATGAACAGTCCGGTTATGATGCAATCGGCATTAGTACAGCAGGACAGGTCAATTCCAAAGAGGGATATATTATTTATGCAAACCAGAATATCCCTAATTATACCGGAACTAAAATACGCGAAGAACTGGAAGAAATTTTTCATGTTCCTGTAACGGTAGAAAATGATGTAAATGCAGCTGCCATGGGTGAAGCTATTTATGGTGCTGGAAAAGATTACAATCAATTTTTAATGCTGACTTACGGAACCGGTGTTGGTGGTGCTACCGTAAATGAAAAGCAAGTTTATTATGGTTCCAGTTATTCTGCCAGTGAATTTGGTGCTATTATTACTCACAGTGATATACGTCTGGCAGGAAATGATTATTTTGACGGATGTTATGAAAAATATGCATCTACTACCGGTCTGGTAAAAATGGCAATGGAATATAAACCTGAACTGGACAACGGAAGAAAAATTTTTGAAAATTTAAACGATCCAAAAGTTATGGATATCCTGGATAAGTGGATAGATGAAATTATGTTAGGACTTGCTACCCTGACCCATATTTATAATCCAGCTTGTATTATTCTTGGGGGAGGAATTATGGTCCAGCCACTTATTATAGAAAAAATAGCAGAAAAGAAATCACGCTTTATTATGCCAAGTTTCTCACATGTGAATTTAATACCTGCTGCCCTTGGCAATTCTGCCGGACTTTTGGGAGCTAATTATTTGGCAAGTAAAACTTTATAATTATTACTTCGCCAAATGAATATAATAAAAAGACGAGATGAACATAAATGCTCATCTCGTTTTTTATTATATTCGCTTGACTTATTTTTCAATATACTGGATTGCAACACATTTTGGTCCACCCTGCGCTACAAATACAGGACTTAATTCAAGAATCTTTACTTCTAAATCTACAAAAGTTTCTTTCATCTGTTCCATAATTTTCTTTGCATCCTCCAATGCATCTGCATGGGAAATGTAAAGAATATGACGGCTATCTAAATTTCTAGTCTTTAAATGATTAATAACGGTATCTACCGCTGACTTCATGGTTCTTTTTACAGCAAACTTATCTAATCTTTTACAATCCTCTGTTAAAGTCATAATAGGTTTTAATTTTAAAACAGAACCTAATGCTGCTGCCATAGGGGTTAAACGTCCGCCTCTTCTTAAAAAATCAAAATCCTGAGGAATCAGGAAGGATTCTGTTCTTTCCTTGATATATTCCAGCCAATCTAAAATTTCCTTCGCAGAACATCCTGCTTCCTTCATCTGCTGTGCTTTTTCTACCATATATCGATGCGGTCCACATAAAGTCTTACTGTTAACAACAGTGACATTACTGCTGTCATCCAACATTTCTTTTGCGCTGCAGGCACTCTGGTATGTACCGGACAACCCATCAGCCATGGAAATATTTATAATTTCAGAATCCCGGTATTTTTCATATATCTCATATACTTCTCCAATCGGAGGCTGGGATGATTTAGGAATTCCACCTTTTCTGATTCTTTCATAGTAATCATCCATATCAATTAAAAGATCTCTGCCCTCAAAGTCTCCAACATTAACACATAATGGAACTGCTTCAAAACCTAATGCTTTTGCTTCATCCGGTGTATATAATGCTGATGTATCTGTAATAATCTGTATCATTTGTTTATCTCCTCGACATAGTTTTCATTTCTACTTATAATGGTTTTTTATATTCTAGTCTATTTTAGTGGATAAATCAACAAAAATATACAAATTAATTATAGAAATCCACATTTTATAGAATTGTAAATTTTAAAACATTATAGAAATCTATTAAAATTATAACAATCAGCAAAGCTTTTAATATCTTTTCTACTCCTTTATTATCTATACGCTTTGAAATGGCTGCCCCTATTAATGCACCACCAATTCCACCTAATACCATACAGAATAAATGCAACCATTCAAATTCAGGAACAGAACCTGTCATAACTGCTGATACAATGCTGGATATTTGAGAAAAAATAATTATATATAAAGAATTTTTTGCAGCTTCTTTTGCCTCCATGGAAAAGAAGAAAAAAAGAACTGCCACATTACTGGTTCCTCCTCCGATTCCTAAAAAAGAGGAAATAAACCCTAAAAAAATACCTATGATTACTGCTGCAACAATACTTTTTACATTTTTAGAAGGCAATTTATCTTTGTTACATACATATAGAAAAACACCTGTGGTAATCAGTGTTAAGAAAATTGCCTGTACCGCACCCAGAACTCTCTCGTTTCCGAATCCATTTTTTACTAATTCAAATAACCATTTTCCAGCCAGACCACCGACTACAGCACCTATTGCAAGAGCCGTACTGGTCTTAATTTGAAGTTTCACTCCATTATTTCGATTTCGTATCAGAGAACATACTGACATACCAAGTACAGTACATCCGGAACAAAAACTTACCGTAGAAACAGGTAAAATACCTAACATATCCAATACCGGTTTGATAATGACACCGCCTCCTGCTCCTACTACAGCACCAACTGAAGATGCTATTAAACATATTGCTAATAATATAATTGCTGTCATCTTTTACCTACTTTCTTACTCTTCCGACAGAATTACCATCATGAATATATGGTTCCAAAATACAGGAATAATCTCTACGCATAAAATCCTTATTTTCCATCATTCTCAAAAGTCGTTTACTGACTTCAACTCCCATGATATTTCCTTGATGAACAGAACAGGTAATTCCACATTCTTTCCAATCTTCCTTAGAATAATCGAAACATACTAACGAATAATCTTCCGGTACTTTTTTTCCCATATCCTGTAATACTTTTTGCACCATTTTAAGCAGCATATAATTACAACAGACAATAGCGGTACATTCCGGTTGACTCTTGATAAATTTACTGATCTCTTTTTCAAAAGATTTCTTATATGCAGAAGCTGAAACACACCATTTTACATAATCATCATCAAAAGTACATTTGTATTTTTGTAATGCTTTTACATAGCCACAAAATTTTTCAGCACTCTGATAATTATCGGACACAAAAATTCCCATTATTTTTTTGTGTCCACACTTTGCCAATCTGGACATTAACGCATCGGCACCGGAAATATCATTATTCGTAACTTTAGAACATCTCAATTCTTTATAGTAGTTATTATAAAATATAATAGGTATATTTTTAGCTAAAATACTATGGTAACAATCCAAATTCGGATTCACAATACTTGCCATAACACCATCTATAATGAATCCATCAAAATTATTATGCATGACTTCATCCAAACAAGCTCTTTCATTGGAAAAACGATTATTTGTAAAATAGATACGAAGATCTGTTGTTCCCTCTTCAAATACACTTCTTATTCCGGTAAGTAATCCTCTATTTGCATCCGGGTCCTGTCCCTGTAAAATGACACCTATTTTCCGAGACATCCCCGGACGTTTTTCCTTATCAGAAACAGCGACAGCTTTATTAAAAAAGCTGCCACTGCCCTGTACCCTATATATCAATCCTTCTTTTTCCAGAGTATTCATTGCGGAACGCACAGTATCCCTACTGACATTCATCCTTCTGGTCAATGCATTTTCTGAAGGAAGCTTATTACTTACGGAAAAACGATTTTCTTCAATATAATCACGTAGCCAATTATAAACTAAAGCTTGTTTTCCTATCTTTTGATGCATGATAATCCTCTTTTAATCTACAATTTCAGGAGTTGCATTTTCTGCTTCTTTGATCCATGCAAGAAGTCTCTTACGTAAGTCTAATTTGATTTCTGTATATGCAGGATCATGAACAATGTTGTTTAATTCATATGGATCCTTCTTTAAATCATACATGAAATCATCTGCATATAAATCGGATGCTGCCGCCACTCCACCGTTGATACCCGGTGCATATACGGAATAAGCATATTCCGGAGTACGGATACAACGACCTACACGGCTTTCTGAAATCTGTGCAAATGCTTCATTTTTACGTTCCGGAAGTTTCCCTTCTACCACATCTACCAGATTTTCACCAATCATATCATTTCCTACATCAATACCTGCCAACGCACAAATTGTTTTTGGTAAACTGGATGTACTTACGATATCTTCAAAATTTACTCCGCCTTTAAATGGACCACCTGCAATTACAAATGGAACTTTAAGACATGCATCATGCATGGAACGTTTGTAATCGTCATAACCATTTAAATGTTCATCTCTGTTTCTGGTCAGGAAATGAGAACCATGGTCGGATACAAAAATAATTACGGTATTGTCATAAAGTCCTTTTTCTTTTAATTTTGCAATTAATTTTCCAAGGTTTTCATCCAAGTTTGCACACTGTCCAAGATAATCAGGATATTCTTCTTTATAGTTTCCACCTAAAGTTGCCAAATCTACCGGAGCTTCATAATCTTTATATTTTTCCTTGGAACCAATAGGACCTTCATAACAATTTCTGTCATTCTGATGATGAGGTTCAATATGGGAAATTGTCATAAAGAATGGTTTTTCTTCATTTCTCTGATCGAAGAATTCCAATGCCATATCAGTAAGACAATCACAACGATAGCCTTCGAAATCTACACGGTTATTGTTTTCATCAAATACATAACCGTCATAACCATGACTGGTAAATTCCAATACGTCAGATGTTCTCCAAAATCCGGTATAACCGCCACGAAGCTCTTTTGGAATGGCTGTAATTGTATGGTCAATGGTTGGTTTCTGCTCTAATTCTCCATCACTTGCCAGATGCCATTTTCCAATATATGCAGTTTCGTATCCTGCTTCTTCAATATATGCACCTAATGGTTTTACATCAGATGGTAACATAATATTATTTCTGAAACAACCGATTTCTGTTGGCCATTTTCCTGTCTGGAACATAGCACGGCAAGGTCCACATACCGGCTGTGCTGAAAACGCATTTTCAAATTTAATACCTTCTTTTGCCAACTGGTCAAGATTTGGTGTAATATCTAATTTCTGTCCATAGCATCCACAAGTATCTGCCCTCTGCTGGTCAGAAAAATACATAACAATATTTGGTCTCATTATTTTGCTTCCCCTTTCTTAGCTTCTTTCATTTTGTTAATTATGATCATGGATACAGCACCAATAATTAATACTAAGAATGCGATACAGTACCAACTGCTTACAAAAATAGAGAAACTTCCATCTGTCAGTAATAAAGCACGACGGAAATTGGTTTCTGTCATGTTTCCTAATACAAGTCCCAATAAAAT
>CAZSBV010000003.1:0-12255 GCA_964605105.1 uncultured Lachnospiraceae bacterium
TCCGCTAATGGCTTTTTGTAAGAGAGAAGTTCTGACTTCATCTGGTCTAATTCAACCACTTGCATTCACCACTCTTTCTTTCAGATTTTATATTGTGAAAGAATGTGCCCTTCAGCACATTCTTTACCTATCAAACTATTTATTTTCTTCCGCAGCACTGTTTGTATTTCTTTCCGCTTCCACATGGACATGGATCGTTTGGATATACTTTACTTTCTGCACGTTTTACAGGTGCTTTCGCTAAGGAATCATCTTTGTTGGTTCCGGTCACTTTTGCTACCTGTTCTCTTTCCACTTTCTGCTCTACTTTTACATGTAACAGAAGTTTTACAGTATCTTCCTGAATGTTAGCTGTCATGCCATCGAACATGTCATAACCGCTCATCTTATATTCTACCAATGGATCTTTCTGACCGTATGCCTGAAGACTGATACCCTGGCGTAACTGATCCATATCATCAATGTGATCCATCCATTTTCTATCAATTACTTTCAGAAGGATTACTCGTTCTAATTCACGAATCGCTTCGTTTTCCGGGAATTCTGCTTCTTTGGCTTCGTATAATTTTACAGCTTCTTCCTTTAAGCTCTGTTTCAAACTATTTTTCTTTAAGTTTGCAACTCGTTCTCTTGTAATTTTATTCATAGGAATCACCGGAAGTAATAAGCTGTTTAATTCTTTCAAATCCCATTCTTCGCTGTCTGCGTCATCACCAACTACCATATCTACCGTATTTTCCACAATATCGGTAATCATCTTATAGATAACATCACGCATGCTTTCTCCGTCTAATACACGACGTCTTTCTGCATAGATGATTTCTCTTTGTTCATTCATTACCTGGTCATATTCTAACAGGTTCTTACGGATACCATAGTTGTTATTTTCAATCTTCTTCTGAGCAGTTTCAATGGCGTTGCTTAACATCTTATGCTCAATTTCCTGATTTTCCGGAATACCAAGAGCATTGAACATACTAATCATTCTCTCAGAACCAAACAAACGCATTAAATCGTCTTCCAGGGAAATATAGAACTTGGATTCACCAGGGTCACCCTGACGACCGGAACGACCACGCAGCTGGTTATCAATACGTCTGGATTCATGGCGTTCTGTACCAATAATTTTCAGACCACCGGCTGCTCTTGCTGCATCGTCCAGTTTAATGTCAGTACCACGACCTGCCATATTGGTAGCAATGGTTACCGCTCCATGAATACCGGCATCTGCTACGATTTCGGCTTCCATTTCATGGAATTTTGCATTTAATACTTTATGCTGGATTCCGCGTCTTCTAAGAAGAGCACTGATTTCTTCGGAAGCTTCGATTGTAATCGTACCAACCAATACCGGCTGTCCTTTTGCATGTGCCTCTTCTACTGCCTGGCAGATAGCATATAATTTTTCTTTCTTTGTTTTATATACTGCGTCCTGATGGTCAATTCTGGCTACCGGTCTGTTGGTAGGAATCTCAATAACATCCATGCCGTAAATATCACGGAATTCCTGCTCTTCTGTCAACGCAGTACCTGTCATACCTGCTTTTTTCTCGAATTTATTAAAGAAGTTCTGGAAAGTAATGTTCGCAAGTGTTTTACTTTCTCTCTTAACTTTTACATGCTCTTTCGCTTCGATTGCCTGATGAAGACCGTCGGAATAACGGCGTCCCGGCATAATACGTCCTGTAAATTCGTCTACAATAAGAACCTGATCATCTTTTACAACATAATCCTGATCGCGGAACATTAAATTGTGAGCTCTTAAAGCAAGGATAATGTTATGCTGGATTTCCAGATTTTCCGGATCAGCCAGGTTTTCAATATGGAAGAACTGTTCTACCTTTGACACACCACGTTCTGTTAAGTTAACGTTCTTATCTTTTTCATTAACAATGAAATCTCCAGTCTCTTCCTGCGTGATACCCATAATAGCATCCATCTTGGATAAATCTTCCATATCTTCACCACGCTGCAACTGGCGTGCTAAGATATCACAGACTTCATATAATTTGGTAGATTTTCCACTCTGCCCGGAAATAATCAGCGGCGTTCTTGCTTCGTCAATCAAAACAGAGTCAACTTCGTCAATGATAGCATAGTGCAAGTCTCTCAGAACCAGCTGTTCTTTATAGATGACCATGTTATCTCTCAAGTAATCGAAACCAAGTTCGTTGTTAGTTACATAAGTGATATCACAATTATAGGCTTCTCTTCTTTCTTCACTGGTCATGCCGTTTAAAACAACACCAACTTTTAAGCCTAAAAATTCATGAATCTGCCCCATCCACTCAGCGTCACGCTTTGCCAGATAGTCGTTAACAGTTACTACATGAACCCCTTTTCCTTCCAAAGCATTTAAATAAGCCGGAAGTGTAGATACTAAAGTTTTACCTTCCCCGGTTCTCATCTCAGAAATACGTCCCTGATGAAGAATAATACCACCGATTAACTGTACGCGGTAATGTTCCATATTCAGAGTTCTCTTTGCTGCTTCTCTAACCGTTGCATAAGCCTCTGGTAAAAGGTCATCCAGAGTTGCTCCATTCTCAAGTCTTTCTTTAAATTCTTTTGTTTTTCCTCTAAGCTCATCATCACTTAACGCCTGCATCGTCGGTCTTAGAGACTCAATCTTATCTACCAACGGAGCAATTCGTTTTATTTCACGTTCACTGTGAGTACCAAACACTTTATCAAAAATCTTCATTTTTTCCTCCATGGCAAAGCCATTTTCACTATCTGTCCATTTTCCTTTTTCGGTTTTGCCTAAAAATTCAACGTTTATTGTAACAGATATGATTCCTTTATTCAACTAGGTAAAGGGGGTGGTAAATCTTAACTTTTTATGAACTGTTTGTAAAAAAATGTATAATGTAGGGACATTTGAGGAATTTGTCATACAATAGCTTCTTCTTTTCTCTTGAAAATTTCTTTTAAAGATTCTGTATATGGTGCGCGAGCTACACCAAACTCAGTTACAATACCTGCAATTAAATCATTATCAGTAACATCAAAAGCCGGATTGAACACTTTCACACCTTCCGGTGCCATACGCTCTTTGTACCACATTTCCGTTACTTCTTCCGGCTTTCTTTCTTCGATTGGAATCAAATCTCCACTTTCTAAGCTCATATCGATGGTGGAAGTAGGAGCACATACATAAAATGGAACACCATATCTTTTTGCTACCGTTGCCACTACACTTGTACCAATTTTGTTTGCAGTATCTCCATTAGCTGCTACACGGTCACAACCTACGAATACAGCGTTTACCCAGCCATTTTTCATGACCATGGCAGACATATTATCACAAATCAAAGTCACGTCCACTCCGGAAGAATGTAATTCATAAGCCGTTAATCTTGCTCCCTGCAGAAGTGGTCTTGTTTCATCAGCAAACACTCGGAAATTATAACCCCTTTCCTGTCCTAAATAAATCGGAGCAGTAGCGGTTCCGTATTTACTTGTAGCAAGCTGCCCGGCATTGCAATGAGTCAGAATACCATCTCCCGGTTTTACCAACTCAAGTCCGTACTCGCCGATCATTTTACAGACCTGAGTGTCTTCTTCTTTGATAGCTAAAGCTTCCTTCAATAAAATATCCAACAATTCCTCTCTATATTTATCTTTGTTCGCTACACAAACAGCATCCATTCGCTTTAATGCCCAGGAAAGGTTTACTGCAGTTGGTCTGGAGGAATCCAGATAATCCCGTTTGGCAGCAAATTCCGTATAAAAAGTTTCAAAATCCTCTGCTTCAATCTGAGTAGCAAGAATATAGATACCGAACGCTGCTGAAACACCAATGGCAGGTGCCCCTCTTACTTTTAAAAGGTATATGGCATCCCAAATTTCTTTTGCAGTTGAAAGACGAATTATTTCGGTAGTTCCAGGCAATTTTGTCTGATCAATAATTACCAGTTCTTTTGTATTAAGATCAATATCGACAGTTTCATAATCCATTATATTTTTCCGGTTCATGTTATTCTCCCTTTTTATAAAGTTTCAAAAATAGGGGCTGACACGTCAGCCCCTTTCATAATTCTAGTAAACTTTTGCTGCTTCTTCTCCGTTGATTACACGTAAACCGCCCTGCACCAGAGCAAGTAATTCGTCTTCACCAGGATAGATTGTCATTGGAGCAATCCATTCACAAGCTTCTTTTAAACCGGCAACAACATTCTTATCGTAAGCAATACCACCTGTTACAACGATCTGGTCCACTTTTCCTTTTAATACACAAGCCATGGAACCGATATCTTTGGAAACCTGGAAAATAAATGCATCCGCTACTTCTTTTGCTTCTTCATCACCTGCATCTACCCTCTTTTCTACTTCACGCATATCGTTAGTTCCAAGATATGCATTAAATCCACCGTTACCCACGATTTTTTTGTAGATTTCTTTTTCTGTGTACTGTCCGCTGAAGCACATTTTAATTAATGCACCACTTGGTACACTTCCGGCACGTTCAGGAGAGAAAGCACCGTCTCCATCCAGAGCATTAAATACATCAATGATACATCCGCCTGTATGAGCACCTACAGAAACTCCACCACCCATATGAACTACAATTAAGTTCAATTCTTCATAAGCTTTACCAGTTTCTTTTGCATAACGTTTTGCAACTGCTTTCTGGTTCAATGCATGGAATACACTGGTTCTTGGAAGTTCCGGTACTCCGGAATATCTTGCAACAGGACACAATTCATCTACTACTACAGGGTCAACGATATAAGAAGGAACACCGATTTCATCACCGATTTCTCTTGCTAACATACCGCCAAGATTACTTGCATGCTGTCCCTGAACACCAACTTTTAAGTCAGCAAGTAATTCATCTGTTACTTCATATGTACCACCCGGGATTGGTTTTAACATACCACCACGGCCAACTACCATATTTAAAGATTTGATATCACAATCATTTTCAGCTAAGCAATTAGTGATAATCTCTTTTCTGAAATCCTTCTGATCTGCAATAGAAGCATACTGTGCGATTTCTTCTGTCGAATGTCTTAATGTTTTTTCGAAGAGTAATGTTTCATCTTCAAACACACCAATTTTGGTTGATGTAGAACCCGGATTAATAATTAAACTTTTAATGGACATAACTTTTCTCCTTATCCTTATTTTTTCATTGCTTCTGCAACTACTGCAGCAAGGGCAATTGAATTTACTTTTGTTTCAAAAGAATCGGAACGACTGGTAAGGATTACCGGCGCTTTTGTTCCTGTTAAAATACATCCGTTTTTCACGTCTGCTGTATGTACAAGGCATTTATAAACAAGGTTACCTGCATGAATATCTGGGAAAAGAAGAACATCAGCATCCCCAACAATTTTTCTTCCCTCTGCCCCTTTATGTGCTGCTGCTTCCGGATCAATAGCTAAGTCTAAAGATAAAGGTCCGTCTACGATACATCCTGTAATTTTGCCTTCGTCATTCATCTTAGTTAATTCTGCGGCTTCTACAGTAACAGGCATTTTTGGATTTACTACTTCGACTGCTGCCAGTGGCGCTACCTTTGGACATTCAACACCACATGCGTGTGCTACTTCTACGGTATTAGCAATGATATTTGCTTTATCTTCCAAAGTAGGATATGTCATAAATGCAACATCAGTTAAGAATAATAAATGATCTACACCTTTTACTTCAAATACTGCTACATGAGATAAAGGTTTGCCGGTACGAAGACCTACTTCTTTATCCAATACACTCTTTAAGAAAGATTTTGTATCTACTAAACCTTTCATATACATATCTGCTTTTCCTTCACTTACTAAAGAAACAGCTTTCAATGCAGCTTCATAGGAATCTTCTACGTGAATAATTTCATATCCTGTCAGATCCATATCAATACTTGCTGCTACTTCTTTAATTTTGGCTTCGTCACCTACCAGAACAGCTTCTGCAATATTTCTTTCCTTTGCAGCTCTTACTGCTTCCAATACGTGAGCATCCTGTGCTACGGCAACTGCAACTTTTTTCACGCCGCAGGTGTTTACTTTTTCAATTAAATCATTAAAACCTTTGCTCATTTGTATGCTCCTTAAATTTTTATTTTCATTGGGAAAACAACAGAATCTATATCCGGGGGGATTCCATTGCCCCTGATTGTTAAAAGTATATCACTACCTATCTCAAAAAGCAAGGAATGCGCAAATTTGTCTCTTTTTTCCCCTTTATATGCTTTTTTATGCTTTTCTTACTTTAATAGAATCTTTTAAATTAATTTATATCGAAGTGGTATGGAATGTTTTTATACCAGTACAATCCCCACAATTTCCAACATTCTATATATTGTGTTCGTTACTTGTAGCAAGCACAATATCTAGTTGTTTATTGATATAAAATCAGATAATGTAGCCATAAATTGAGAATTGGTAGGTTTGGAATCACGAAGCAGATACCCTTTCCCAAAAACACTTTCCCAAACTTCGTTTTTTTCACTCTCCCAAGCCTTTTGTATCGCATGACGTATCCCATGCTCAACTCTTCCTGCGGTTGTGTTATATTTCTTTGCAATACAGGGATATAGACATTTGGTGATGCTTTCCAATTCTTCCGTATGATCAATGCATCTTGCAACACCATACTTTAAATAAGCATAGCCTTTTAAATGAGGTGATATTCCCATTTTATTTAAATAGCTCCCCACTATTTTTTCCCATGCATTTTCCTGTTTTCTATCAGCACTTTCCATGTATAATACAATTTTTGCATTTGTATTATTTGAAAGTGTAGAAAAGATATCCATAAATTTCTCCCGATTCCATCCGGTGCAGTCAATTGTGTATTCCATATTTTTTCTCCTGTCCTACATATTTGTTATATTTTCTGACATTATTCGTCCTTTTTCGATATCGAATATGGCACTTTTTTTCAAATGGTAATGCCAAATAATACCCCGGAGATGCTGTATGAATGCCGCATATGCCTATGACACCTGGGAAGCATCTTCCCTTATTACAAATCGAATATATTACTTATTGGAATCTCACAATTGGTCTATAAAAACTCTTTCCGATGAGTCCAATATTCCTTATGAAACACTGAAAAAACTTCTTTCCAGAAAGACGGAAAACACTTCATTTCATAACATAATGAAAATTGCTCTGGCCTTTAAGTGTAATCTTAACGATCTGGTAGAACCATTGGAAGATGATGTGGCATCTTCGGGTTATTTAGGTGAATTGGAACATAGTGTTGATTTTTGCACGCCTATTCAAGAAACGCTTAAAGTACCGGTACTCAATCCTCTTTCCCTATACGATAGGGAAATACCGGAATTCCTATATGCAAATGACACTATTGACACTTTATCTATTCCATGCCCTATACAACAAGACATTGGATATGGCATACGAATATCCTCCTTTTGTTATCATCCGGTCTATCAGGATGGAGATATCTTATTAATCAGTCGAAAACGTGCTCCTCAAATAGGAGAGACCGGAATTTTCCTGCATCATGGTAAAGTGCATATTCGCCTTCTTTACAAAACATGGAATCATATTATTCTGAAATCTGTAAATGGTCTGGGACCGGATATTGCAATTAATGATTTTTCAGCCTGGAGAATTCTTGGCTATGTAGCCGGCGTCCAACGAGCCCACCAGACATATGATTATTAGTTGGTTTTGCACCTATTTTATATTTGTCAAACCTTTCAAGCTATGATAAACTAAATTTAAGTATGTACCAAATTCATTTTGATATGAATTATTAAATTGAAAGGATTATATTCAATGAAAAAAGCTCTTATTATAGGTGCCGGTCCTGCCGGTCTCACTGCGGCTTATGAATTATTAAAGCAAACAGAAGATATCGAAGTTTTCGTTTTTGAAGAAAGCGACAGCTTTGGAGGTATCTCTAAAACTGTAAATTACAATGGTAACCGCATGGATATGGGCGGTCATCGTTTCTTCTCCAAGATTCCGGAAGTAAATGCATGGTGGGACAATATGTTACCGATGCAGGGACATCCTACTTACGATGACATTCTTTTAAACCGTCCGATGCCCCTTTCCAAGGGCGGACCTGACCCGGAAAAAGAAGACCGTGTTATGTTAACACGACGCCGTGTATCCCGAATTTATTTTAATGATAAATTTTATGATTATCCTATCTCTCTTAAATTAGAAACCTTTAAGAACATGGGGTTAATCAGTACCATTCAGGTTGGTTTCAGTTATTTATGGTCTATGATCTTCAAAAAACCGGAAGACAATCTGGAAAACTTCTATATTAACCGTTTTGGACGCAAACTTTACTCTATGTTCTTTGAATATTACACCGAAAACCTTTGGGGACGTCATCCAAGCGAAATCGATGCTTCCTGGGGTGCTCAGCGAGTAAAGGGCTTATCCATTGTTGCAATCATCAAAGATATCTTCGGAAAAGTCTTTCATCAGAAAAACCGTAAAGTAGAAACTTCTTTAATTGAAGAATTTAAATATCCCAAATTAGGACCTGGTCAGTTATGGGAAGTAACTGCAGATGAAATTACGAAACTTGGTGGTACTATTTATAAAAATGCCAAAGTAACCAAGATCCATAAAAACGGTGATAATGTTCTTACAGGTCTTACTTATGAAATGGACGGCAAAGAACATACTATGGAAGGCGATTACATCATTTCTTCCATGCCTGTCAAAGATTTGGTTGCAGGTATGAATGATGTTCCCGCCAAGGAAGCACGTATTGCTGCCGGACTTCCTTATCGTGATTACATGACTCTGGGTGTTCTGGTTCCTAAGATTAAACTGGAAAATAAAACAAACATGAAAACAGTCAGCAATATTGTTCCTGACTGCTGGGTATATGTACAGGACAGAAAAGTTAAGTTAGGACGTTTCCAGATTTACAATAACTGGTCTCCTTACATGATCAAAGATCTGGAAAATACGGTTTGGATCGGATTAGAATATTTCGTTAACGAAGGCGACGATTTCTGGAACATGACCGAAGAAGAATTTTCTAAAATTGGTATTGAAGAAATGATTAAATTAGGTCTTATCGATAATGCCAGTGAAGTTATTGATACTCATATGGAAAAAGTTAAGAAGGCATACCCTGCTTACTTTGATACTTATGATGAAATTGATACTCTGGTAACTTATTTGAAATCTATCGATAACCTCTATTGTGTAGGACGTAATGGTCAGCACCGTTATAATAATATTGACCACTCCATGTGTACTTCTTTTGAAACTGTGAAAAATATCATTTCCGGCACAAAGAACAAAGATAATATCTGGAGTGTAAATACCGAAAAAGAATATCATGAAACTTCCAACGAAAAAAATGAAGGTAATGAAGTAGATTAAGCATGTAAACTCATACAAATGGAGTGTGACGGATTTCTGTATCCCTTGTTCACAAAAAAACCTTTCACACTCCATTTTGCATGAGTATTTTATTTATTTCGATATACATATATCACATAGGGTGACGTTTCCTGTGTATACTCACCGAACAATTCCAGTCCTAACTCATCAACATTACTGATTTCAATTCTGGAAAAGATATAACTTCCTCCCATTTCACGGAAAGCATCCCCATCAATGTATAATTTCGTATCAGAAATACTTAATTGTTTTAATGGCTGATAAGTATTTTCTCCGGCTCCGGAATAAAGATACGCACGAATTCCGGAATTCCAAAAAGTATTATAAAATTCCTCGGATTCTTCCAATGCAGGTGCAATCAGTTTTCCAAACTGCTGTTTATATTCTTCACTGTATAAGCCCAAATATCCATCCAAGGTTGCGATCCCGTTATACTGTAACACTGCCGGATGCATTCCATAGGCTGCTGCCCATTCGCCATCATACCCGATCTCTTCTTTTATACTTTCAAACAATTCTTCTGAATAGAATTCTTTGAAAGATAACTGTGTACTTGGAGTGCCTTTCAGAATCTCGTAAGCATGATGGTAACAATTACTGTAAAAATCATTATAAACCTGTGGGAAGAACATACACACTAAAAGTCCTACCACCGCAACTGCATGGAGTAACATGTTCTTTTTACCCTTAGGCTGAAATCTGTCATACAATTCTTTTAAGATTAAGAAAAACAATGCATACCATAAAAACGGGTTGAAGAAAATAGTTCTGTTAAACTGAAATCCCTTTAACGGTGGCAAGATAGTTTCCACCAACTGTTGAACCACTTTCAATTCATATAATCCATAAACAAGACAATTGAAAAGAATGAATAAAAACGTCAGATTGATAGGACTTTTCCTAATCGCCTTCCAATTTTTTTCTTTCAAATATCCAATATTCAGCCACAATAGCATCACTATGGTAATCGGTAAAATCCAATATTGATGAGAGCTCTGGGCATGAAATCCCGGATTCACCAGAACGTCTAAAATATCCTTAAACATCTGCCCAATACTTACGTCCGCCTGTACCATACTTTCTCTGATGGTGACAGTATCACTCAATAAAATCTCGGCAAACAATCGGTATTCCCATACGATATATCCCAAAGCAAGAACAACGATAGCACCGCCAAATCTCAGTGGAATTTTCTTTTCTTTTCCCCATAAATAAAGAAAAGCCAAAACCATATACGCCAAAATAAAAATTCCAAAATAGGAAAAATAAGATACCAATGGGTACAGGAACAATAGCAGATAAAATATTACCCTTTGTTCCTTGTGAATCTTTATTAACAAATAGATGACCAGCGGAACGGATACAAATGCTATTCCATATTCAGGAAATACAGGAATCACGGAAAATGCTGCTGCCACCAGATATATCAGACTTTTGTATTCCCCGAATTTCTCTTGATATATTTCTTTTGCCAACAAAACAAAAGAACCAAATCCAATCAGGATTTTCAAAAAATAGCCGATAACATAAGCTGTATAAGGTGCAAACAGATAATACAATATGTTATATAAAGAAAATTCACTTCCTAACAGATTTCTGCTGACACCCCCAAGAAGCAATGCTTCATGACCACTTCCAAAGAAAATGTCTTGATTTTTCATAATTTTGTTATGAGCTACGAACAAATCCAGATTGTCATGAATGGCAATAAAGCTATGGTCTCCCCAAAGGGTAAACACTAAAACCTGCATGAGTGCCAAGCCAAATATAAGATATAGATACCAATTTTTTTCTAATTTATTTTTCATCATTTTCTTCCTCTTCTGATACTGTTACTTCATCGTCAGAAAGCTCCTCATCCATCATATAAATACTTCCCTGGTACTGAGTTTCTATGAACTTCTGCATTTGTTCAGACATCAATGTTTCAATTAACATCTGTGCATTTTCATTAGGATATTGGCTGACAATAATGGACTGTGCAAGATTTTGTGCTGCTCTGGATTCCTTATCTTCTACTGCAAGCATAATTTCTTCCGCTTCCATACCTTCTTTTAAGGTATAACCTGTATGACATAATGCAATATCTACTTCATCCAATTTTTTTAGAATTTCTTCTTCTTTCATAGGAACAAGTTCTAACTGCAATGGATTTTCTGCAATATCCTCTTCCACAGCTGTCATATCCGCATCACTCATCAAGGTCAGTAATCCTTCATCATGTAAAAGCCATAACGCCTGTGCTAAAGCCGTTGGATTCTCAGGAATGGCTACCTTGGCACCTTTTTCTATTTCATCTGTACCCTTCACTTTTTGACTAAAAATTGCCAATGGTTCGTAATGAATCTTTGCCATTTCAAGAAGACTTGTTCCCTTTTCGATATTATATCTCTCTAAAAACAAAGCATGCTGATAGTAATTACAGTCAACTTGTCCCTCTGTTACAAGCTGATTAGGCGTCAAATAATCTTCGCAGACTTCTATATTCAACAGATATCCCTTTTCTCCAAGAATCTTTGCAGCTTCCTGCAGAATTTCTGTATTCGGACTTCCTACCGTTGCTACAGATATGGTTCCTTTGGCTCCTGCCTGAACCTCTGCTTTTATGATCGCAGCTTCCCCCACTTTTGGTAATGCATAACTTAAATCTTCTTCAGAAACCTGATAGTTTGATGTTGTTGTCTCCTGTACTTTGCTACAACCGGTACTCATTGCGCCCATAACAATGAGAAGCAGTAGTATATATTTCAAGCTTTTTCTATTTGTCATTGTTCTGATTCTCTCCATTCTACCTAATGATATCAAGTTCTAAATGTTATATTTCTTAAAGTTACTAACTCTCATTTTATATTCTTTCAAATTGTACCAGAGATTTGGAAATTTGTATACCAAGTTCCCTTGA
>CAZSBV010000003.1:12355-21921 GCA_964605105.1 uncultured Lachnospiraceae bacterium
ATATTCTTTCAAATTGTACCAGAGATTTGGAAATTTGTATACCAAGTTCCCTTGAAAAGAATTTTGCTCCCTATTCCTAATATCAGATTTTAGAAACATAAAACAAATTTATATAGAATAACTTGAGAATATGGGATATACTATAAAATATCTCATGACGTAAGAATGGAGGTTACTATGCTTTATATCATAATCGTCTTACTCATCCTTTTTGTGGAATGGAAAATCAAAAATTACATTGAAGCAGTCTATGATAATTCCAGACAGGAATTTATTGCAAAAGATAAGATTTTAATTCGCAAATATCATAATTTTGGAGCTTTTCTAAATATCATGGAAAAGAAGAAGAAATTGCTTCATCTTATTTCTGTAGTATTTACTTTCGTAATTGCTCTTTTCTTCCTGCTTACACTTTGCCGGAAAGGAAACCATATTTTAAAATTAGGACTTTCTTTGCTTTTAGGTGGTGCCTTCAGTAACACTTATGACCGATTGAGCCGTAACTATGTAGTGGATTACTTTTCTTTTTGTAGTCCATTTCCAAAACTGAATCGAATTGTATTTAATATTTCAGATTTCTGTATTATTATTGGATCTTTGCTCACAGTACTAAGTACTTCTTAACTACCTCCTGAATATTTTCTGTTGTTTCGTCTAAACTATGGATAATTATTGTGATTTTTATCCAATAATTCCAATTTAGCAAGCCGAAAAGAGCAGGAGGTATTTTATGGTCATTCCCGAAAAACTCTATTCAAACCTGGCGGATAATATTCGCCTGTTTCAAAATATCCTTCCCATAAATAAAAGTTTTGACATCATTACAAGAGAAATCTCTCTTGGCTCCACCCCCTGCTTTTTTATCGGTTTGAACGGCATGTGTGACTTACAGATTATCCAATGGCTTTTTGCCGATATTGAAACCGATGATTTTCAGTCCAATGCCAATCGTAATTCTTCTACCTTGCCTCAATTTGTAAGGGATCAGTTTTTTTATGCCCAAATCACCTTTACCTCTTCTCCACAGGAAATGCTGGATAATCTTCTTTCCGGTCCCTGTCTTCTTCTCATAGATGGCTATGAGCAGGGGCTTATTATTGATACCAGAAAATATCCTTCCCGAAGTGTGGAAGAACCGGAAACAGAAAAAGTGATTCAGGGAGCCAAAGATGGCTTTACTGAAACTCTGCTTACCAATTGCAATTTGATTCGGAGAAGACTGCGTATTCCCGGACTTACTTTTTCCTTACAAAAAGTTGGCGATTACAGCAATACGGATGTCGCCGTAGCATATTTGGAAAATAATTGTGACAAAAAATTATTAGAAACTATCAATCAGACTTTAGAATCTTTGGAAACTACTACCCTGACTATGGGCATCCAAAGCCTGAAAGAATTATTAATCAAAAAGACATTTTTACATCCCATGCCCAGTATTTTTATGACCGGACGGCCGGACGTAGCATGCAGTTACCTTGCCGAAGGTTATATTCTTTTGTTGGTAGATAATTCACCTTTTGCTTTGGTACTTCCCTGTAATTTATTCCAATTCACCCAAAGCCCGGAAGATTATTATAAAAGTCCTCTTGTGGGAACTTATACCAGAATTGTACGATTACTATGTTTTCTGATCAGTTTATTTCTGATGCCTTCATTTTTATTCTTGTGTCTTCATCCGGAATGGCTGCCTGCTTTTTTACAAGGTATGATTCCGGAAAATACAAGTGCAACTGCCCTTTTCGTTTATGTCCTCTTTGTGGAATTGGGTCTGGATTTGTTCAAATATGCCTCAGCCCATTCTGCCAATGCTTTTTCCGGTTCCTTCGCCATTGTAGGCGGGCTCCTGTTGGGAGATATGGCAGTAAAATTAAAATGGACCAACGAAGAAGTTATTTTTTATGGTGCTGCAACGCTTCTGGCTTCTCTGGGGATTGCCAGTGTTGAATTGTCCGATGCTGTAAAAATGTATCGATTATTGCTGGTTTTATTGACCGGCTTTTTTCCCCGCTTTGGATTCTTTGTAGGACTGGCTCTCATTTTATTATCCTTGATTACCACCCCAAGTTTTGGGAAAAAAAGTTATTTCTGGCCCTTGGTTCCTTTTAACCGGAAAGCTCTACGGACTTTGTTGTTTCGTTATCCTACTTTTAAAGCACAGCCGGAAACTTCCAAAGAGCCTAAATAAAAATCGACGGTCTCCCTTACAATTCCGCCAAAGAATCAAACACACCCTGAATCGACAATTTCCCGAATCCCCACAAACGGTTGGGATATGTTAGATTGTCATCTCGAACGGCTCCCCGAATCAGGTAGTTTTTTACTTCTCCGCTATTCAGATAATTCGCATTACGATCGGTAATCGCCCATTGCATAAAATCTGCAACTCCGCCTGCAGTAATGGCAGCTGCCATAGCTGAACCTGTAACTTTGGCAATTCTGACTTCATTGGCGATTGCTCTCTGTACGGCTGAAATATTGACTGCTGGAGCTGCAATATCCGGTTTGATTTCACTGCCTCTGGAAAATCCTCTTCCGCTTCTGACATAAATACTATTATTTCTGTCTGAATAAGAAGAAACGGTAATAACATTCTCTGCATACCCCGGAATCGTTAAAGTAATATTAGGATTAGGGCTCAAAAAATAAGTTTCACTGCTCAGAAACCGGGAAATTGGAAGCCAAATATGAAAGCCTGCATTCATAAGCCCACTTTCACTTTGTAATATCAGTGTCCAGATTCCCGGAGTAGGATTCTGAAAACGGGCGGTAATCAATTCATCTCCGGTATTTCCCTCAACTAAAGCATAACTTACCGTAATTGAAGTTCTTTCATAGACAAATTCATACTCTATCCCCCGATCAACTCTGACTCCCGTATTGGTAATTTCTTCTCCTCCGGGAGATCGTATAGCTAACGAAAATATATTGGGAGATTTTCCCCATATTTCGGTAATAAAGCCTCGTTCATTTTCTCCCACCCTGATTTCAATTTCCTCCCGCTCCTCTTCTTCCCTTCTATTTACAGGACTTAAATTTCCTTCATAATGATGAGCAGCATTTCCTTCGTTTCCTCCTCCTACTACAAAAACACGACTTCTCTTAGTTCCAAGACGATTCATATAATTACTCAAAGGTGAATTTCCACTGTGACTTCCATAACTGCTTCCTAAAGCGATACAAAAAATTACAGGACGATAGAAACTACGGGCAAAAGTGTCCGCATATTCTAAAGCCATCATGATATCCGTTGACTGATATGCCGTCACTTCATCAGGAATTAAATAGTAATCCCTTAAATATTGTTTGCATTCCTTCAGTTTTATCACTAAAATGTCTGCATCATAAGCCGCCCCCGTAAAGGTACTTCCTCCATCAATCCTGCTGCCGGCAGCCACACTGGCTACGGCAGTTCCATGTCCATTCTCATCTCTGGAAGATACCACGGAAAAAGGATTTTCACTTTGTAGTGCCTCATTTATTGCCTCTCTTGTATATTCTGTCCCATATTCAAACCCGGAAGGCGGGATTCCATCCTGAATCGTCTGGTCCCAGATGGCAAGTATCCGACTGCTGCCATCCGGATTTCGAAAAACCCGATTTGTATAGTCAATTCCCGTATCAATAAATGCTATCACAGTCCCTTTTCCCGTCAAATTCAGCGGTTCTCCCTGTACCTCCTGAATTCCGCTGCTAATAAGCGGTGTGGGATCAAATGTCGTTCCCACAGATTCTGTAGTTAATTCCTGCAAACCAAATAAGCTTGGTATCCGTTGATAAGAATAATTTAAAAGACCTACCGGTTCCAACTGATTTCTTCTTGTAAATACCAGCCCCAAACCTCTGTCTATTTGCCTGTAACAGTAATCTAAATTTGACGTATCCATATCCAATAATTCTTCTGTTAACTCAAAATCTATAATTAAATCTGCGTACTCATTTGACAGTATCTTCTCTCTACACGATGCAGGCATGACTCATTCTCCGAATTTTATTATAATATTGTATGCAAGAAGGCTGTTGAATGATAACAAAAACGTTATCATTCAACAGCCCTCGTATTACTCACTTATTTCATTCAATTTTTTTCTCTCTTCAATTCCTACGGAATTGTTACGGATATCGATAATAGGTCCGCCTGTTCCTTCGATATAGGCACGAGTAATGGTTACCTGCCCAATATTATCATCTTTTGGAATTTCATACATAATATCCAGCATAAACTCTTCGATGATTGCTCTGAGAGCTCTGGCCCCAGTATCTTTTTCCAAAGCTTTTTCTGCAATAGCTTCCAAGGCACTGTCATCAAATTCCAATTTTACTTCGTCCAGCTCCAGCAACTTCTGATACTGTTTTAAAATTGCATTTTTAGGCTCTTTTAAAATCTGAATCATCATCTCTTTGCTCAATCCCTGCAAAGTATAGATAATAGGAAGTCGACCAATAAACTCCGGTATCATTCCAAACTTTCTTAAATCTTCCACAGTAACTCTATCAAGAATATTTTTTTCTTTATCGTATTTATCTTTTAAATCTGCTCCAAATCCGATAGAAGTCTGTTTGTTCAATCTCTGTTTGATGATTTCCTCTAAATCCGGGAAAGCACCGCCACAGATAAATAAAATATTTCTGGTATTGACAGTTGTCATGGGCACCATAGCATTTTTATTGGTAGCTCCTACCGGAACTTCTACATCGGCACCTTCCAACAGTTTTAACATTCCCTGCTGAACGGATTCCCCGCTGACATCTCTGGAATGAGTATTCTTTTTCTTGGCAATTTTATCGATCTCATCGATAAAAATAATCCCCTGTTCTGCTCTGTCCACATCATTATCTGCGGCAGCCAATAACTTGCTGACTACACTTTCAATGTCATCACCAATGTACCCTGCTTCGGTAAGGGAAGTAGCGTCAGTAATTGCTAACGGAACATCCAAAAGTCTTGCAAGAGTTTTTACCAGATAAGTCTTTCCGCTTCCAGTCGGTCCAATCATAAGCATATTGGATTTTTCGATTTCGATTTCATCCATAGTTCCTGTTGCTACACGCTTATAATGGTTATAAACAGCTACAGAAATTACTTTTTTAGCTTTTTCCTGTCCGATCACATATTCATCTAATTTGGCTTTGATCTTATGCGGTGGCGGAATATTTTTAATATCCAACACAGGCTGATCTTTTTTCTTACGTTTCTTTAATTTCTGTTTGTTCGGAATGCCTCCGTCCATCTGAAAATCAGCCAGATTAATAAAACTGATATTTGGGAAGGGACGTTTGGAAGTTTTTACTTCTTCCTCCTCTTCCTCTGTTACGACTTCTTCCACATCAGTAACATCTTCCTTCGCTTCCTCCTTTTTCGCACTGTGTTTTGTTCCTTCTTCATTTTGCGAATATGGATTTGCAAATTGTCCAAAACCATTCATAAATGCAGGATTGTTCATCATTGTCTGATAATCGAACTGACTCACCGTTTCCATAGTCTTCTGCATACAATCCATACAAATAGTCATATTGCCCGGCATTTTAAACATTTTTCCTGCTTTACTTTCCGGTCTTCTACAGATGAAACAAATATCTTCATATCCGTCATCTGTATTTTTCTGATCAAATTCCTCTGCCATTCTATCCTCCACATAATGCAGGCTTTCGAACTATGGATTCTGAGACTGTGCTCCTAAAGTTACAAGAAGCTTCTGTTCAATGTAACCACCGGCATTTGGTCGCTGAATTGTAACCGTTACCGTTTCTCCAATTTCATAATATTCTAAATAGCCTTGCAAATCTTCCATTGTTTTTACACTGCTTCCATCGAAAGCTGTGATAATATCACCTTTCATGATACCAGCTTCATATGCTCCACCGGCATAGACCTGGGCTACATAAACCCCTTCCGGCATACCATACATTGTAGACACATCTGTGGTAACATTCAAGCCTGAAATTCCTAAATATCCCTTTTTCGACACATCTACTTTATCTTTTGTCTCACGATTCATTAAATCTTCAATAATTGGTTTCGCATTGGAAATTGGAATTGCATATCCCATTCCTTCAATGGTACTTCCACCAATTTTATTAGAGTTGATTCCTACTACTTCTCCTCGAACATTTAACAATGCCCCGCCAGAGTTCCCCGGATTAATCGCTGCATCGGTCTGAATCAAAGTTCCTGTCGTAGAACCATCTTCGCTCATGGCAATCTGACGATTCAAAGCACTGATAACTCCTGTAGTTACAGACTGTCCATATCCCAAAGCATTTCCAATCGCAATGGCAGGCTCCCCTACTTTTAAACTCTCTGAATCACCTAATACTGCAATCGATATGTTCGAAATAGTTGTACTATCTAAAGAATCCAAGGAAACCGCAATAACCGCAAGGTCCATATTAGCATCGGTTCCTTTTACTTTGGCATCAGCTATGCTTCCATCAATAAACTGGATTTTCAATTCTGTAGCGTCGGAAATTACATGATTATTAGTAACAATCAATAATTCTGTATCATTTTCACCTACAATAATACCGGAACCACTGGACTGGTTCTCACTCTGGAACTGCTGGCCCCAGAAATTCTGTGTCACTACAGAAGTATTAGTAATAGAAACTACCGACGGCATAACTTCTTCCACCACATTCGTTACATCTGTTACCACTGCTGTTACAGTCTGTGTACTTTCAATACCTGATTCGCTGATCTGTGGTTCCAGGAGTGTGACTTCTTTAATTGGTACCGCTTCCTCCATAGCAGTAGTTCCCGATACTTCCTTGGATAAAATATTATTCCCAACATAAAATCCACCTACTGCACTGCCGCCAACCACAACACATGCCGCGAGAATGATAGCAATTATCTTTCCGGCTCTTTTCTTTTTCTTTGGACGAGGTGTTTCGTAATAATCATACGTGCGCTGTTCACCATAATTATATCCCTGATATCCTGAGGAATAATTTCCTCCTGCATTGTAACTAT
This sequence comes from uncultured Lachnospiraceae bacterium, assembly GCA_964605105.1. Lineage (GTDB taxonomy): Bacteria > Bacillota > Clostridia > Lachnospirales > Lachnospiraceae > SFDP01. The sequence continues at coordinate 19,326 of CAZSBV010000003.1, forward strand.
TATCCTGATCGTTATACATAAAAACACATCCTTTTCTTTTCTATAAATTATAAACTAAAATCTTGATTCCTTTGCATTTTCTTGCCCAAGATTTCTCTCTTACTGTAGACAGTATATCTGGTAATTGTGTACTTTCTGTGTACAAATTCTTTAAAAAAAATTAAAGGTTTCTTTTTTATCTATATATTCTATGTTTTTATGCTTTCTACACTTTCCAATAATTATGATTCATACTACATTTCTTTACCAGTGATTGCGGCAGCTTCTGATAAGCTTTTCCCAATCGATAGCCGATATATTTACAGCCACACTGGTAAATAAACGGAATCAACTGATCCAATCTTTTTTCTTTTATTAGAAACTTAACCGTTTCTGACACCAATCTGCCACCTTCTTTTTCGGAAGGCACTCCCTTAAAAACTTCCGGATGATCCGCCTGAGAAACTCCCAAATCAAAATTACGATGGAACTGCTGTTTCCCGGTATAATGGTGGGAATGAATCACTTCTGCTTCTGCCACATATCCGATCTCATAACCGGATTTAATGACACCTGCCGCATAAATCATGTCTTCATTAAAAATAGTTTTCTTAATAAAGCCTCCAAGTTTATCATAAATTTCTCTCTTATATGCGGCACATACATTGGAACAGAAATAGGTCTTGATTCCAAGTTCCTCTAAATCTTTTTTACTCTTAATTCGACTCTTATCCGGATAATTAAATTTTCTCGTAAATTCTTCCAATATATGACTGTTTTCTCTCGCCAGCTGCTTGCCATAAACAGATGCAATCTTGTCTTTTTCTAAGACTTTCAATAATTCTTCAATCATAGAATCCTTAGCAGGGACTGCATCCTGCGTCATGCACAAGAAGAAAGGAGCCTTTGAATATTGTACCCCCCGGTCTCTAGTCTTTCCATGATCAAATTCTGCCTCAGATACATGATGAATCTCAATATTGTCATACTTTTCCAAAAGCTTTGATTCTTTCAGAAAACTATCTATATATTTCTCTTCTGTGTTCATAAGGATAATCTTATTCGGTTTTATTGTCTGTTTCTGAAGTTTTTCTATCAAAATTTCAAAACCTTCATCCGGCTTATAAGTTGGAATAATTACATCAATTATATAATTCATAACATGCTCCTATTATTAGAATAAATATTATTCCCGTTATTCTCAATTACATAATATACATAAACAAGGCTGTTGCCAATAGCGGCAACAGCCCGTATACTTCAGCCCTTATTTACTCCAGCGGCTATTTTCCTGTATCAGCTGAAATCTGCTGACTGTAAGACAGAACTTCATTGGAAATCTGGTATTCTTCAGATTCGAATAAGAACTTATGAAGTTCAATTACGTTCGCTTTCAAATCTACAGGAATTACACAACTTCCCTTACTACCTAAATTTCCTGTAGTACGATACTGTGCAAATGGGAAACCATCTTTCGCAACGATGTTATATTTACTTACTTCACCAAGTACAGATACCATTTCATCTACGTCAAGAGATGTAGATACATATGGTAATACTTCATTCAGAATCTTATTTAATGTTGCCGGACTTGCCTGTTTTGCTTTTTCCATAATTGCAGTTAAGACATCTCTCTGTCTCTGAGCACGCATAAAGTCATCCCCAACCTGACGAACTCTACAATATGCAGTTGCCTGAAGACCATTTAAAGTCTGTTTTCCCGCCTGAGTAACGGCAGTATAATCTTTTCCTTCTGTAGCGGTAAAGGTCTTACCATCTGTACTGGTTCCTACCATACTGATCTGATAGTTATTCAAATGTCTGATTTCTTCTTCTAAGATTTCAATTTCAATACCACCAATTGCATCGATAGTTTCAATCAGACCGGTAAAGCCTACTGTAACATAATCTTCAATATTTAAGTCAAGATTCATGTTCAACATATTGATTGCCTGTTCAGGACCGCCTTTTGCATAAGCTGCATTACATTTATTATAAGTATCATTACCAAGATTCAAATAAGTATCTCGATATACACTGACTAACTTAATGTCGCCTGTTTCCTGATTAATGGAAGCAATCATAATCGTATCAGTACGATTTCCTTTTCCTAAAGATTTATCTCTTGCGTCTACACCAAATAGTGCAATATTTCGATATCCCTTTAAAGTATCATTATTTACGACAGTTTCATTGACTACGATATTTTCTTTATCAATAGAAATTTTGTTTACTTTGTCAGCTTTCAATACCATGTATAATACTACTAATAAAATAACCAGAATTACCATTTCTGCTACAAATAAGAAAATACGTTTGTTATTCTTTTGTGCTTTCTTCTTTCCTTTTTTCTTTACCGTTGGTTTAGGTTGTACTTTTTTTGTCGCCATTTTCTCTCTTCCTTTTTTACTGTATAATTCAATCCGAAGCATTTACTGCTGAGGGCGTGCAGCCCCAAGTGACTTGTCACCTGTGTGCATAAACATATTAATTTTTCTTAAGATTTAATATGCATTTTCATTTACAAATCCCTTGAAAATAGTCATGAACATAATTTTAATATCTAAGAACATGCTCCAGTTTTCAATGTAATATAAATCACATTCAATTCTTCTTC
>CAZSBV010000004.1:0-4300 GCA_964605105.1 uncultured Lachnospiraceae bacterium
TTTATCAATAATCGAGAGGTTTTGCTTAGAAGATTACTTTCAGAGTAAGGGAAAATTTAAGCTTATTAAAAATTCGTGAGAGGACACAAAAAGAGAGTTGTTATTATTATATTGGCGTTTGTCTTTATAATAGTTGCATGGAGGATAAATGTTAAATTAAGAGATAGGCTGCGATAGGAATTATAGGAGGAGCAGATGGAGAGACAGCTATCTTTATTGCGGAAAATACAGATGCGGATATAGAAGAAATAAAAGCAGAAAATATTGTGAAAGAATGGTACAAACTATACTCAAAAAATCTCTTTTTCAGTTGACGAGAACAAAGTAAATTTTGTTTCAGAAGCAATAGAAGATATTAGTGAGGAAAGGCTTTAAGGAGTGTGATTGTATGAAAAAGAAAATGATTGTAGCAATTACAATTATAGTTTTTTTAGTGGCTGCATTTTTAATAGGTACAGGATTTCAAAAAAGAACGGATGTAGTATTATTTGATTACTCTGTATCAGAAGATGGAACTGCAATAAATCTTGGGGTACAGGTATCTTCTTCTATGGGATATGTGAGAGGATTTAAAGACAATGGTGGTGGTGTAAAACCTCATTATCTTACATTTTATTCTGCTTTTGGCGGATTAAACAGTTCCTTTGGGACAGTAAATTCATTTGTACTTGAGCTTGAATCAGATGATAGAGAAATATATTTTAATCGTCCAAATGGAGGATATGAACTTGTATTAGTTAAAGATGAAGAAACAGGTGAATGGATTAGACCATAAGAAGTTGGAAAACGAATTTGCTGTAAAAATGGAAAATAAAAATGACGAATTTGCTGTGAAATGCAATAATAAAATTGACGATTTTGATGTAAAAGAGTAAAATGAAAATAACGATTTTGCAAAAAAAGGCGGGAAGTATCTATGTTTCAGAGAAAAATTTATAGTAAACTTTTAGAATGGAAGCAGGAATCGGATGGAAAAACAGCACTTTTGATTGAAGGGGCAAGACGAATCGGAAAGTCAACTGTTACAGAAACTTTTGCGAAAGAAGCATATAAGAGTTATATATTAATAGATTTTTCCAAAGCTTCGAAAGAGGTTCGCGAATTATTTGATGATATTTCAGATTTGGACTATGTTTTTCTACGTTTGCAGTTGATATATAAAACTGATTTATATGAGAGAGAATCTGTGATTATTTTTGATGAAGTACAGTTATGTCCTAAAGCACGTCAGGCAATTAAGCATTTGGTTAAGGATCACAGATATGATTATATGGAAACAGGAACGTTGATTTCTATTCACAAAAATATTAAAGATATACTGATTCCCAGTGAAGAACGAAAAATAAGTATGTATCCTATGGATTTTGAAGAGTTTTTATGGGCAAAAGGAGATTTGACTACTTCAAAGCTTTTAGCAGGTGCTTTGGAAAAAAGAATTTCTTTGGGAGATGCAGTACATCGAAAGCTTATGCGTGATTTTCGGTTATATATGTTGGTTGGGGGAATGCCGCAGGCGGTTGAGACATATATTGAGACAAATAATTTTAGAAAAGTCGATGAGATTAAAAGAGATATTTTGAAACTGTACGAGGATGATTTTAGAAAAATAGACGCGTCAGGAAGAATATCCATGTTATTTGATGCGATACCGGCACAGCTTAATACAAATGCATCCCGTTATCAGGTATCAAGTGTTTTGAGTGGTGAAAGGGCTGATACTATTTTGGAATTAATTGCGGATATGGCAGATTCCGGAACTGTCCAGATTGCTTATCATGCCAATGATCCTAATGTTGGACTTGCTAACGCAAAGGATTTAAGACGGTTTAAAATGTTTTTAACAGATACAGGGTTATTGGTTACGTTAATTTTTAAAGATAAAGATTTTACCGAGAATAGTATTTATGAAAAGTTGTTGAGCGATAAGCTTGGTGTAAATATGGGTTATGTATATGAAAATATTGTAGCTCAGATTTTATCTGTAAATGGACACGCCTTGTATTATCATACTTTTTTGAATGAAAAGACAAAACACAATTATGAAATTGATTTTTTGTTTTCAAAGAAAAATAAAATATGTCCAATAGAAGTTAAATCATCAGGATACAATACACATAAGTCCTTAGAGGCTTTTTCAGAAAAGTATTCTGAACGTATATTGGAAAAATATGTGGTATATACCAAGGATTTAAAGAGAGAAGCGGATATTTTGATGATACCGGTCTATATGCTTCCATTTTTGAAGTAATTAAAAAGCCTGATGGAAAAGTGTAGGTTTTATCGAGAATGGGGTTGACGAATGGGGCGAGCCGTTGATATTAGTGTCCGGAAGTACCACAGCAATAGAACAGATTGTAGGATGGAATGCAGAGCTGTTTGGCGAGTTTGTGAAAAGCGATGATAACAAATATATTCCCGGACAGGCAGAAGTTTTGAAAATAATTCAAAAAGAATTAGAATTGGAGCAGATGAATGGAATATGTTTTATATACTATGAAATAGAACAAGTAGCTACTTTGAGGAGGAAATCATATGTTGATTGATATTACATTAAAAATTACACCTAAGATGTTGGCAGATGCAAAAGAAAGTGAAAAGAAGGAACTTGTAGGGCATCTGGGGACACATTTTGATGTAATGAATAAAGAGTTTCCATTGGAATATACCAAAAGGAATGGAATTATTTTTGATGTAAGTAAGATTTGTGATAGAGAGATTGAGGTTACGGACATTGATATAGAAAAAGTGAAAGAAGATATGTTTGTAGCTTTTTATGCTGGTTATAGTGAAAAAGAAGAATATGGAAGCAAGAAATATTTTTCGGAGCATCCGCAGCTTTCCAATGAACTGATTGAAGCGCTTGTGGAAAAGAAAATATCTATTATTGGTCTGGATTTTGGAGGAGTACGCAGAGGAGCAGAACATACACCAAAAGACCAATATTGTGCTGACAGGGGCATTTTTATAATTGAGAACTTGTGTAACCTGAAATCCATTCTTGAAAAGAGCAGCACATGCATAGTACATACATATCCTATGAATTGTGTTGGGATAACCGGATTGCCTTGTAGGGTAATTGCAGAAGTATAAAGATGCATTTATAGATATTAAGAGGTTGTATTTTCGCAGGAATTGGATGTATTATAAGAGATAATCAAGATGTTGCAATATAGACATTAGAAAAAATGAAGAAAGAAAGAAGAACATGGGATTAGAACACGAATTAGAAAAATTAGTACAACAGAAAAAAGTAGAAAAGTGTGAGTTGTGTCATAATAGGATGCAATATGTAGGCGGAGGAAAATATCGTTGCGCTTTCTGTGGCATGGAAGTGTTGGATGATTTTGGAAAAATCAAACAATTTCTGGATCAGAATGGTCCAACGCCGGAGGTCATTATTGCTCAGCAAACTGGTATAAGTATAGAGAAAATAGATTCTTATTTGAAAAAAGGAATGGTGGAAATTCCAAATGGCAGTAAGTTCTATTTAAATTGTGAGAGATGCGGATGTGAGATTCGCTATGGAAGATATTGTCCGGAATGTGCAAAGAATGAAATGCAAAACAGCTTTAGAGCATCCTATCAGGATGTAGGTGAAAGACCAAAGCAGAATTACAATCCGGATATGGCAGGTAAGATGCATTTTATTAATCGCCGAGGAAATTAATATGGCTCAGAATAATAGAAATTATCAAAAAGAAATGGAAAAAATTATTGAGGGACTTCAGGGAAAGCGGAAGTCCCTTTTACTTCATAGTTGCTGCGCGCCCTGCAGCAGCGCAGTGTTGGAAAAAATGCAAGAGATATTTGAAATAACGGTGTTTTACTATAATCCGAATATTTCAGAGGATATAGAATATCGAAAACGTGTAGAAGAACAGAAGCGATTGATAGAAGCCTTTAATCAGAAGAAGCCCTTTTGTCCAATAAGAATTATTGATGGCGACTATGAACCACAGGAATTTTATAAGATTGCAAAAGGTCTGGAAACGTGTCCGGAAGGCGGAGAACGTTGCTTCAAATGCTATGCTCTGCGTTTAGAGAAAACGGCACAGTTGGCAAAAGACGGAAGATTTGATTATTTTACGACAACTCTTACCATCAGCCCGTTGAAAAATGCGGCTAAGCTTAACGAAATCGGGGAAGAAATGGCAGTAAAATATGAAACGGCATTTTTACCTTCGGATTTCAAGAAGAAGGAAGGGTATAAGAGAAGTATAGAGCTTTCTAAGGAATATGATTTGTATCGCCAGAATTTTTGTGGCTGTGCTTTTTCTAAGGCGGAAAGTTTGAGGCGGGA
>CAZSBV010000004.1:4400-21862 GCA_964605105.1 uncultured Lachnospiraceae bacterium
GATATCTATAGTCAGGTAACGCGTGAACAGGTCGAAGAATGTTATAATCAAATTATGACAGAATCTAAAGACAATTCAACAAACATATAATAAACATTTATTAACATTTGTTAAGCGTCTGCTTAAAAAGTGTTCTATTAACATATCAAATTTATAAAATCAATAGAATGGTACATAAGGGCTGCTTTGCGCTATTTAATATAATCTTTAGCGGTTTTAGTTCAAAAGAAAGTTTTGAAAGAATAAAATGAATATTGTATAAAAAATAAAAGTTTGGTAATATGCAGATATAAAGTGCTGTTTTCTGAAGATAGAAAATAGAGTATTTAGGGTGGTATTATTTTATTATTTAGAACCATTTTCAATAGTAGTTGCAATGGTTTTGATTGCAAATATAATATTATCAATATTTGGTGAAATGCCAATAATTTTCTTTTTTTTAGATAAATTGAAATAAATAGACAAAGATTGAGGAGAAACTATGAAAAAAATACTAGAATTAATTTCTGAAGAAATGCAAAAAGCATTCGAAGAAGCAGGCTATAATAAAGAATTAGGCAGAGTTACGATTTCTAACAGACCTGATTTATGTGAATATCAGTGTAATGGTGCAATGGCAGGGGCAAAACAGTATAAGAAAGCTCCAATTATGATTGCAAATGATGTAGTTGCAAAACTGGCAGATAGTACTGTTTTTGAAAGCGTGGAAGCAGTAATGCCTGGTTTCCTGAATTTGAAAGTGAAACCTGCATTTTTAAAATCCTATTTACAGGGAATGAGAGATGAAGAAAAATTTGGTGTGGAAGAACCGGAAACCAAAAAGACAATTATTGTGGATTACGGCGGACCAAACGTTGCCAAACCTCTTCATGTAGGACATCTTCGTTCTGCAGTTATTGGGGAAAGTGTAAAACGTATCTGTCGTTTTATGGGACATAATGTAATCGGTGATATCCATTTAGGAGACTGGGGACTTCAGATGGGTCTTATCATCACTGAGTTAAAGGAAAGACAGCCGGATTTGGTATATTTCGATGAAAACTATACAGGAGAATATCCGAAGGAAGCACCTTTTACAATCGGAGAGTTGGAAGAAATTTATCCTACTGCCAGTGGAAAATCCAAAGAAGATCCGGTTTATAAAGAAAAAGCCATGGAAGCAACTTTTAAATTGCAGAATGGTGTAAGAGGATATCGTGCAATCTGGGATCATATTATTGCGGTATCCGTATCTGACTTGAAGAAAAACTATGCGAATCTGAAGGTGGATTTTGACCTTTGGAAAGGGGAATCGGATGTTCATGACATTATTCCGGGCATGGTTGATTATATGAAAAAAGAAGGTTATGCCTATATCAGCGAAGGGGCTTTGGTAGTAGATGTAAAAGAAGAAACAGATACCAAAGAAATTCCACCTTGTATGATTTTAAAATCTGATGGAGCATCTCTGTATAATACCACAGATTTGGCAACCATTATGGAACGTATGAATGAATATGCTCCTGATAAATTAATTTATCTCACAGATAAACGTCAGGATCTTTATTTTGAGCAGGTATTCCGTTGTGCAAGAAAGACAAAATTAGTAAAACCGGAAACCGAGCTTGTGCATATCGGTTTCGGTACTGTAAATGGAAAAGACGGAAAACCTTTCAAAACTCGTGAAGGCGGAGTTATGCGTCTTGAAAGATTAATTTCTGATATTAATGAAGAAATGTATCGTAAGATGAAGAGCGGCAGAGAAGTGGCTGATGAGGAAGCGAAGAAGACAGCAGAAACAATAGCACTTGCTGCAATTAAATATGGTGATTTATCCAATCAGGCATCCAAAGATTATATTTTTGATGTAGATAAGTTTACTTCCTTTGAAGGAGATACCGGTCCATATATCCTGTATACCATTGTTCGAATCAAATCTATTTTGAATAAATATAAAGAGCAGGGTGGAGAATTAAATAAAGCAGTTTTACAGGATGTAACTAACGAAAGTGAAAAGGCTTTAGTTATGGAAATGGCTAAATTCAATACTATGATGGAAAATGCCTTTGAAGAAGTTGCACCTCATAAGGTGTGCGCTTATATCTATGATTTAGCAAATGCGTTTAATAAGTTTTATCATGAAACCAGAATTTTGGCAGAAGAAGATGAAACAAGAAAAGCGGGATATATTGCACTTCTTGTACTTTGCAAGGATATTTTGGAAGCATGTATTGATGTGCTTGGATTTGAGGCACCTGCAAGGATGTAAAGCACCAGTTCAGCCAGTGGAGAAAAAGGACCCTATTGTACTTGTACAATATAGGGGCCTTTTCTTCACTGAGGGAATGCAAGAATATAAGCAAAGAAAGCTGTGAAACAGCGAAAAGCACGAAGTGCGGCTTTGCGCATAATCTTGCATGAGCTGAACTGTAATTAAAATAAAAGGAGAGCAAATTATGAGTATTTTAGGACATCTGGAACCTTCAAACGTATTTCGTTTTTTTGAGGAAATCTGCAACATTCCTCACGGCTCAGGAAATATCGATAAAATCAGTGATTATCTTGTGGATTTTGCAAAGGCGCGAAATCTGGAACATTATCAGGATGAAATTAAAAATGTGATTATCATAAAAGAAGCAACAGAAGGATATGAAAATAAAGAACCAATCATGCTTCAGGGACATATGGATATGGTGGCGGTGAAAAAGCCGGAAAGCCCTATAAATATGACAACGGAAGGACTTCGATTGAAAGTCGATGGAGACATTATCTATGCAGAAGATACCAGCCTTGGTGGTGACGATGGAATTGCCGTAGCTTATGAACTTGCACTGCTGGATGCAGACAACATTTCACATCCTCGTGTGGAATGTATTTTTACGGTAGATGAAGAAGTTGGATTGAATGGAGCAGCAGCTATTGATTTGTCTGTTTGTAAAGCCAAAAGAATGTTAAATCTGGATTCGGAAGAAGAAGGAATTTTCTTGACAGGCTGTGCCGGTGGAATGCGTGTGGATTGTCTGCTTCCTCTAAGAAGAGAAATGAAAGATGGTGCTTTATGTGAAGTTCATATTGGCGGATTGACTGGTGGACATTCCGGAGCAGAAATTCATAAAGGAAGAGCAAACTCCAATACTTTAATGGGAAGATTTCTGGTTCACGCAGGGAAGAAAGTAGCCATGAATATTGTGAGTATGGAGGGCGGTCTGGCAGACAATGCCATTCCAAGAGAGACGAAAATGCAGGTTGTGGTTTCCGATGTAGAAGCCTTAAATGCAGAAGTTAATGCTTTTGATAAAATCTTGAAAACAGAATATGCGACCAAAGATTCCGGGATTTTTGCAAAAATTACAGTAAAAGAAGTAGGTACTTTTGATGCAGTGACAGAAGAAGATACTAAAAAAACAGGTAATCTGATTTTCCTTCTTCCGGGCGGAGTACAAGCCATGAGCGGTGATGTAGAAGGACTGGTAGAGACTTCTTTAAATATGGGACAGTTATCTATGAAAAAGGAACAGATAAATTTAGGATTTTCGGTAAGAAGTTCCATTGAAAGTGCAAAATATATGTTGGTTGAAAAATTATATGCTTTAACAGAAAGCCTCGGCGGAAGCTGTAAATCCACAGGAGATTATCCGGGATGGGCATATAAAGTGGATTCTCCTTTGAGAGATTCTATGGAAAAAATATATACAGAAATGTTTGGAAAAGCTCCAAAGATTGAAGCTATCCATGCAGGGTTGGAATGTGGATTTTTCTTGGGCAAAATTCCGGAATTAGACTGTGTATCCATCGGACCGGATATGAAGGATATTCATACGACAGAAGAAACTATGAGTATTTCTTCCGTTAAGAGAACATGGGAATTTATTCTTAAAGTTTTAGAGGAAGCATAACAAAAGAGAAATTTTTATAGATGTTTATAGTAAGGATTTAAATTATTACCATAAACAAAGAAAGGAACGAAAATAAAATGATTTTATTTCAATCAGATTATACAGAAGGGGCATGCTCTGAAATTATGAATCGTCTGTTAGAAACTAATATGGAACAGACGCCGGGGTACAGTGAAGACGAACATTGCATGAGAGCAGCAAAACTCATTCAGCAAGCCTGCAATGCACCGGACAGTAAAGTGCATTTCTTGGTTGGAGGAACTCAGACAAATATGACTGTGATTGGAGCGGCACTTCGTCCGTATCAGGGAGTGTTGTCAGCTGAGACCGGTCATATTCATGTTCATGAGACAGGAGCTGTGGAATCTTTGGGATACAAAGTTTTGGCATTACCTGCGGTTGATGGAAAAATACAAGCAAGCCAGATTGATGAAGCATGTACACTTCATAAAAATGATGCTTCTTTTGAACATATGGTACAGCCTAAAATGGTATATTTAAGTCAGCCTACAGAGTTGGGAACTTTATATACGAAACAGGAATTGGAAGAAATCCGAAGTGTTTGTGATAAACATGAATTATATTTATTTGTAGACGGTGCCAGACTTGGATATGGTCTTGCAGCAAAAGGAAATGATGTGGACTTAGAAACTTTGGCACATCTTGCAGATGTATTTTATATCGGAGGAACTAAAGTAGGGGCCTTGTTTGGAGAAGCGGTTGTAATTCAACATCCTGCATTACAGCAAGATTTCCGATATATGATCAAACAAAAAGGCGGAATGCTTGCCAAGGGAAGACTTTTGGGAGTGCAGTTCGAAACCTTATTTGAAGATGGATTGTATATGAAAATTTCAAAGCATGCCATTCGTCTCGCGGATAAATTGCGCGATGCATTTATTCAGAAAGGTTATTCTTTTTTAGTAGAGAATACGACAAATCAGATTTTCCCAATTATGGAAGATGCTAAGCTCGAAGAATTAAAAGAGAATTTTGGTTTCTGCTATCAGCAGAGAGTGGATGAAACTCACAGTGCAGTTCGTTTTTGCACTAGTTGGGCGACTAAGGAAGAAAATGTAGATGTTTTGATAGCGGCTCTGTAGAAGCGAAATATTCTGAATAGGAATTGTACAAAAGATTTATAGCTTTAGAGTATCATAAATGCTAAAGTTATTGTGGGGAGAGAGTATCTGACTGCTATTGCAACAAGTGATGGATCATCACTTTTACTCAAGGAATTAGGAGGAAAATTATGAGTCAGAATCGAAGAAGTAACAAGGAAATTATGCTGCTGATTTTATTTACAGCTCTTGTGTGTTTAGGAGTATTAAACTTCGGGAACTTGGTAGGATATGTACAGGCATTTATAGGAATGCTGAAACCATTTATCATAGGTGCCTGTATTGCCTTTGTAGTGAATCTTCCAATGAAGTTTATTGAAGAAAAATGGTTGAGCCATTTGCCGGAAAAATTACAGAATGGAAAACGAACTATTGGTATTGTATTGTCGTTAATGTTTTTTATCGCAGTGATTGCTTTTGTAGTAATTTCAGTTATTCCGCAGATGGGAAGAACCATAAATCAGTTGGCACAAAAGATACCGATATTTTTTAATAACGTATTTAAGCAGGCAGAAATCTTACTGGCGGATAATCCGGAAGCACTTGCTTTTTTAAACAGTTTAGAGTTGCAGAGCATGAATTGGAATGAAATTTTAAACAAAGTAATGGATTTCTTGAAGAATGGAGTGGGCAGTCTTTTAAGTTCAACAGTCACAGTAGCGGGAAGTTTATTTGGTTCTATTGTAAATGGAGTAATTTCTTTTATTTTTTCTATTTACATTTTAAGCCAGAAGGAAAAATTAAAAGAGCAGGCAGAAAGAGTAATCAAAGCTTATTTTAAAGAGAAAACACAAAATAATATTTTGTATGTTTCTAAGTTATTATATCGTAATTTCTCTAAGTTTCTTACCGGACAATGTATAGAAGCCGTAATTTTGGGAGCGTTGTTTGTGGTAGCTATGACTATTTTCAGAATGCCATATGCATTTATGATAGGTGTATTAATCGCATTTACAGCATTGATCCCTCTTGTTGGTGCTTTTATAGGGTGTTTTATGGGGGCATTCTTTATTTTGGTGGATACTCCAATCAAAGCAGTTTGGTTTGTAATTATGTTTTTGATTATCCAGCAGTTAGAAGGAAATTTGATTTATCCGAAAGTAGTAGGAAATTCTGTGGGGCTTCCATCTCTGTGGGTATTAGTGGCAGTTACATTAGGCAGCAGTATGTTTGGTGTAGTAGGAATGCTTATGTTCATTCCATTGTTCTCAACTGCATATACATTAATTAGAGAAGATGTAAATAAGAGAAACAAGAAAAGTGCAATAAAAATAGAGCAAAAAGAATAAGGGAGTACGTCATGATTTTTAAATGTAAAAATTGTGGTGGAAATGCAGTATATCATCCGGATAAAAAAGCAATGTGGTGTCCTCATTGTGATGGTGTAGATTCGGAAGAGAGACTGGATTCCGAAAATATGGCGAATTGTACTAACTGTGGTGCTCCGCTAGAAGGTGTAACAGAATATACATCGGCATTAAAGTGTAGTCATTGTGGTTCTTATATTATTTTGAAGGACAGAGTAGAGGGAGAAAACCGTCCTAATTTGATTCTGCCGTTTGAAATCAGTAAGGAGAAAGCGGTAGAAATTCTGAAAAAAGAATTTGGAAGCAGAATTCTGACACCGGATTCATTCTTAACACATTCTACATTGGAATGTCTGGAAGGAGCTTATATTCCATTCTGGTTATATGATTATCGGGCAAAAGTAGATTACGAAGGAAAAGCGACTAAAGTAAGGGTTTTTAAAAACGGTAATTATGAAATTACAGAAACCTCCCATTATCGTGTAACACGTAAGCTTGATATTGATTTTAATAAAGTTCCGGTAGATGCCTCAAAGCGAATGGCAGATAATATTATGGATCTGATGGAACCTTATGAATATAAAGCACTTCAGAATTTTGAAGAAAAATATATGTCAGGTTTTCAGGGAGAAGTGGTGAATTTCTCAGACACTGAGGAAGAGGAGCGTGCAAAAGCAAAAGCAAGAACCGCTTCGGAGAGCCTTTTGAACGAGACCATTGTAGGTTATACTACCTGTGTACCTTTACATAAAGATATTAATCTGTTCAAGAACAAAGCGCATTTTGCATTGATGCCGGTATGGGTGTACCGATACAACTTCCGCGGGCAAGAATATTTATATCATGTAAATGGACAGACGGGAAAAGTCATAGGAAAAACGCCTACAGACAAAAGAAAAGCGTGGATGTATTCTGGTGCAGTAGCAGTAATGGCAGGAATGATATGGCAGAGTATCTGTTGGATCTTGGGGGTGTTTTAAATGAAAAAGTTTGTTGAAATATTTAAAATTCCACTCATTATTTTTGCAGTATTTTTAGTGATTGGACTTGCTTGTAAAGTAATTACAGACAGTCGTCCTGAAGTAGAGTTTGTTAGAACGAATTCACAGTGCACTACCGAGGAAAGAGTATTTGATTATGCAGATGTGTTGACGGATGCAGAAGAGGATGAGCTCAGAGCTAAAATCAGTGAAGCAGAGCTTCTTTGTGGAACAGATATTATTGTTGTAACATTAGATGAAACGTTAGAATATTATGCAAAATCTTATGAAGATATCATTGGCTATGTACAACCATATCAATATACTATGGTATTTGCAGACAATTTTTATGATGAGAATAGGTTTGGTTTTAATAAACCTTATGGCGATGGTGTAGTGCTTGTAGATAACTGGTATCGGGAATCGGATGGCGGAGTTTATTCATGGATGAGTACTTCCGGAAAAGCGTATGAGAATTTCTCATCTGCGGATATTGATTATGTTTTGGATATGTGTCTGGAATATGTAGAAGAGGATCCGGCTTATGCATACGGTTATTTTGTGGACCTGGTAGCAGATCATTTGAATCCTAACAGTAACTTAGGGGAAAGCTTAGGCGGAGGAATCTCTGTATTGATCGGTCTTGTAGCAGGTGTAATTTTCTTCTTTGTGAATTTTGGCGGCAAAAAAGGAAAGAAAACGGTAGAGACCAGAACTTATGTAAAGAACGGAAGAGCAGACGTAAGAGAAAGACAGGATATCTTTATTACTAAGACTATGACTAGAAGAAAGATTGAGACTCAAAGAAGCAGTGGCGGCGGTGGCGGCGGACACGTTTCTGCAGGTGGCCATACTCATGGCGGCGGTGGACATCGCAGGTAAGATATAAGATTGCGCCAAAGCAATCTTTGCCCGTGAGAGGTGTCGCATAGCAATTAATTTATTTTCTATGAGTTGCGCATAAAAAACCCGATTCGTTGACGGTACGAATCGGGTTTGTTTTTATGTTATGCTATTTAAAAATTAAGCAAGTTTGTTTACAGCTGTAGCTAAACGAGATACTTTTCTAGAAGCATTGTTTTTGTGGTAAACACCTTTTGTACAAGCTTTGTCGATAGTAGCAGTAGCAGCTACTAATGCAGCCTGAGCAGCTTCTTTATCATTTGCTTCGATTGCAGCAAATACTTTTTTCATAGCTGTTTTAACTTCAGATCTGATTGCTTTATTTCTGTCAGCTTTTGTTCTGTTAACTAAAATTCTCTTTTTTGCAGATTTAATGTTAGCCAAGACTTACACCTCCTAAATGTAAATATATATTATGATTGTTAGTAAGTGTTACATCTAAGCCGGACACGGACGATTTGATGTAAACACGCGTATATTATTGTAGGATAAGAATCTAAATATGTCAATACAAAATTCAAAAGAAATTCCAAAAAATGTAATTATTCAGAGCAAAGCAAATCCGGAGGATTTTCGAGCCTGCTCTGAATAATAAATGTGAAAACTATGAATGATAATAGCATAAAAATGAATTTGGGGGGAGAAAAAAATTATGGCATATTTTCAGGCAAGAACAGACCTGGCATTGGAAGCAAGAGAATATGTGGAAGATGCAAATGGGGAATTGCGTGGCGTTATTGTGGAGGAGTATGAAAATAAGAAAATAGGAATGCAAGTTACTAAGGTGCAAATTACTACACAGAACAGTGCGAAGCTTTTGGGAAAACCGAAGGGAACCTATATTACGCTTGAAGTTCCGGGGCTTTGTGAAAGTGGAGAAAACAGTGATGTCAGTGAAAATCATGAAGAAATTGCACGAGAGATCAGCCGCCATTTAAGAGGTCTTCTTCCGGAAAAAAATACATCTCTTCAGGTACTGGTAGTTGGTCTGGGGAATCGGGATGTAACTGCCGATGCTCTGGGACCAGCAGTAGCGGAACATTTGTATATTTCCAGACATATGTTACAGGAATTTGGGGAGTTAGGATTAAAGAAAAAAGGGGATGTTATCACTAGTTGTATTGTTCCGGGAGTTATGGCAAAAACAGGAATGGAGACCGCAGAAATTGTCAAAGGAATTGTAAAAGAAACGAAACCGGATGCGGTTATTGTAATCGATGCGTTAGCATCCAGAAGTACAAAAAGGTTAAACAGGACTATTCAAATCAGTAATACGGGAATCCATCCCGGTTCCGGGGTGGGGAATCATAGAAATGCTATCGATAAAGAAGTGTTGGGGGTTCCTGTGATTGCCATGGGAGTGCCGACGGTGGTGGATGCAGCCACAATTGTTGCAGATGCTTTGGAAAAAATGCACAAGGAACTAAACGAGACAGTTTTTCTGCAGGCGAGAGACAGTATGGTCTTAAGTCAGCTGCATAATATGTATGTTACGGCAAAAGATATTGATGCCACCATTAAAAGAGTCAGTTTTACTTTGGCGGAAGCCCTAAATCTGACTTTTGATACAGGAAGGCAGACGGAGGAATAGAAGAGAGTGCGATAGGAGCAAAACAGGCATAAAAGAAAACAGAAAATCATATACTTGTCTATGGGAAAAAAGCGTATTCTTTCAAAAATAAGTAAATGGTTGATTTTGGTACTTCTTCTAGCCGCTTTTTTAGTGGCGGGAAAACAGAAGAAAAAGGTGGAAGAACAAAATTTTTTTCAAATTGGGAAAGAAATGATAAAAAGCAGTTTTACAAAGCATATGTTGTATAGTCAGTCTATGATTTTAGGTCTTATGATGGAACAGGAATTTTCGATATGGAATAGGGAACCGGTCATGAGAACAGATGGGTTCCTGCCATATGAAAAGCTGGATGAATTTTTAGTGCTGGATGGAGATATGCAGGAAAAACTCCGGGAAGAAAATGAAATGGCTGTTTTGGGAACCAAGGAAGAATTTATACTGGATGGAAGTCAGGAATTTGTTCCGGTACAGGAAAAGCAAAAGATGCTTAGAATGGAAGATTACAAGAATATAGAGGAACTGATAAAAGCATTTTACACGGTGGACCACACCACATCAGTGGATGAAAATTTGCTGGATGTAGAGAAGTTAAGGTCCTATGATTGTTCTATAGACAAAAATGCAGAAGGACCACAAATATTGTTGTACCACACCCATTCTCAAGAGGCTTTTGCAAATAGTGAGCCGGGAAAAGAAGAAGATACGATTATAGGAGCCGGTGACGTTCTGACAGGTCTTTTGGAAGAATATGGATTTCAGGTCTATCATCATAAAGGAAAATATGATGTGGAAAGCCGGGATTATGCGTATTCCAATTCCTTGCCGGAGATTGAAAAGATATTAGAAGAAAATCCGCAGATTCAAGTAGTGATTGATTTACATAGGGATGCGGTTGCAGAGGGAACAAAATTAGTAACGGAGATGCAAGGTCGTCAAGTGGCAAAAGTTATGTTTTTTAATGGATTGGGAAGAACGAAAGAAAATGGGGAAATTTCTTATCTTAAAAATCCATACTTACAGGAAAATCTGGCATTTTCTTTTCAGATGAAAGTAGCCTGCGATGAATATTATCCCGGTTTTGCCCGAAGCATTTATCTGCGGGCGTATCGGTATAATATGCATTTGTGCCCTAAAACACTTTTAATAGAGTTGGGAGCACAGACAAATACGAAGGAAGAAATAAGAGATGCTTTGGAACCGTTGGCACATGTGCTTTCTATGGTGTTGTCAAAGCAGGAATAAATGAGAAGAAAAATGGGATGATGTACCTCTTTAGATACAGTAATTTCGCATAAAACGATTGTTTCCAAGGCGAAATTAGTGTATAGTAAACTGTGTATGTGCTTTGTTTTTTATGTTTACTTTGATGGCGATTAACATTATTGGTATTTATGTGTTTGCACCGGAGCAGGGCGTGGAAATCTATGGAACAAGACATGTGATTGCAGAGCTTTTCTGGAGATATTCCATTACCCTGGAGCAGTTGTTCTATATGTTCAATTTTCTAATGAAATATCTGGCAGTTATTCCGGTGGCGTTGTTATTTATTATGACTACTAACCCCAGTGAATTTGCAGCCAGCATGAATAAAATAGGTATCAGCTACCGAATCGGATACGCAGTAGCCATTGCCCTGCGTTACATTCCTGATGTGCAGAGAGATTACAGAGAAATCAGTCAGGCACAACAGGCAAGAGGCATCAGCCTTGGAAAAGATGAGAAAACATTGGACAGAATTAAAAACTCTGCTGCCATTCTTTTTCCGCTGGTATTATCCAGTATTCAAAGAATCGAGACCATTTCTAATGCCATGGAACTTAGAGGTTTCGGTAAAAATAAAAAAAGAACATGGATTATGGCAAGACCAATGGAAAAAAGAGATTATATTGGAATTGCCGCAGGAGTTATCATTCTTGCAATATCTGTGACCATGATGTTTGTGAATGGCGGCAGATATTATAATCCATTTATTTAGAGGAGGAATCTATGTCAACAATAGATCAGAGCAAAATCAGAAATTTCTGTATCGTGGCGCACATTGACCACGGAAAATCTACTTTAGCAGACCGTATTATTGAACAGACAGGGCTTCTTACCAGCAGAGAAATGCAGGCCCAGGTTTTAGATAACATGGACTTGGAAAGAGAAAGAGGAATTACCATCAAAGCCCAGACGGTACGTACTATTTATAAGGCAAAAGATGGAGAAGAATATATTTTTAACTTAATTGATACCCCGGGACACGTAGACTTTAACTATGAAGTAAGCCGTGCCTTGGCAGCTTGTGACGGAGCAATTTTGGTAGTAGATGCGGCTCAGGGAATTGAGGCCCAGACACTTGCTAATGTGTATCTGGCATTGGACCATGATCTGGATGTATTTCCGGTCATCAATAAAATTGATTTACCAAGTGCAAGACCGGATTGGGTCAAAGATGAAATCGAAGATGTTATAGGGATTGAAGCTCAGGATGCCCCCCTGATTAGTGCAAAAAATGGGCTCAACATCGATCAGGTCTTGGAAGCTATTGTGGAAAAAATACCGGCACCAAAGGGAGATGCTGCGAATCCTTTACAAGCATTAATTTTCGACTCCTTGTACGATCCATATAAAGGAGTTATCGTATTCTGCCGTATTATGGAAGGAACGGTTCGAAAAGGAACTCCGATTAAAATGATGGCAACCGGAGCTACCGCAGAAGTGGTTGAAGTAGGATATTTTGGAGCGGGACAGTTCATTCCTTGTGAAGAATTGTCTGCCGGTATGGTAGGATATATTACAGCGTCTATTAAAAACGTAAAAGATACTGCGGTAGGTGACACAATTACCAATGCAGAAAATCCTTGTGCCCAGCCGCTGCCTGGATATAAAAAAGTAAACTCTATGGTTTACTGTGGTATGTATCCGGCAGATAGTGCCAAATATTCCGACCTTAGAGATGCTTTGGAAAAATTACAGTTAAACGACGCATCCTTACATTTCGAGCCGGAAACATCCATTGCATTAGGTTTTGGTTTCCGCTGCGGATTTTTAGGACTCCTGCATCTGGAAATTATTCAGGAACGTTTGGAAAGAGAATATAACTTAGACTTAGTAACTACTGCACCGGGCGTTATTTACCGCGTTCATAAGAATAATGGAGAAATGATTGAATTGACCAATCCTTCCAATTTACCGGATCCTACAGAAATTGAATATATGGAAGAACCAATCGTAACCGCAGAAATCATGGTTACCAGTGAATTTATCGGTGCCATTATGGGACTTTGTCAGGAAAGACGTGGCCGTCATTTGGGGATGGAATATATTGAAGAGACCAGAGCGGTACTTCGTTATGAATTACCATTGAATGAAATTATTTATGATTTCTTTGATGCTTTAAAATCCCGTTCTAAAGGATATGCTTCTTTTGATTATGAGATGAAAGGTTACGAGCAGTCTGAACTGGTTAAATTGGATATTCTTATTAATAAAGAAGAAGTGGATGCCCTTTCATTCATTGTTCATAAGGAAAGTGCTTACGAACGAGGCAGAAAAATCTGTGAAAAAATGAAAGAAGAAATTCCAAGACACCTGTTTGAAATCCCAATTCAGGCAGCTATTGGCGGAAAAGTCATTGCCAGAGAAACTGTAAAAGCGGTACGTAAAGATGTACTTGCAAAATGTTATGGTGGTGACATTACCCGTAAGAAGAAACTGTTAGAAAAACAAAAAGAAGGAAAGAAGAGAATGCGTCAGGTAGGCAACGTGGAAATTCCACAGAAAGCTTTCATGAGTGTTCTGAAATTGGACGAGAATTAAGTATATGGGCTGTGGCTGAGGTCACAGCCTATATTGATTCTTTGTAGCAATCTGCTTATCAGGTTCAAAAATGACTTGTTTAGATAAATAGAAAGATATCGGAGAGAAAATTTATGAGAAATCTCAGTTTATATATTCATATTCCTTTTTGTGTAAGAAAATGTAATTATTGTGATTTTTTGTCATCCCCCTGTGATGACAGAACGCGACAGGAATATGTAGACGTATTATGCAGGGAGATTACACAACGTGCAGAGCGATTTAGAAATAGAAAAGTAGATACTGTTTTCTTCGGTGGGGGAACCCCTTCTATATTAAAGTCGGAACAAATCGGTAAAATAATGTCCACCCTCAGAACAGAGTTTCATATATTACCGGATGCAGAAATCTCCTTGGAAATGAATCCGGGAACAGTCGATAGAGAGAAGTTGGAGACTTATAGAAAACTGGGAATCCATCGTCTGAGTATTGGACTGCAATCGGCAAATAATGAAGAACTAAGACTATTGGGAAGAATTCATACATGGGAAGAATTTTTGCAGACTTGGAAATTAGTACGTGAAACAGGATTTAGTAATGTGAATATTGACCTGATGTCAGCACTGCCGGGACAGACGCTGGAAAGTTATGAAGAGACATTAGAGAAAGTTCTTGATTTAAGACCGGAGCATATTTCCGCTTATAGCCTGATTGTAGAAGAAGGCACCCCATTTTTTGAGTGGTTTGGAGACGGGAATAAGGAACTTCCTGACGAAATCACAGACCGTCAGATGTATGAGATGACAAAACAATTATTAGAAGAAAACGGATATTATCGTTATGAAATTTCCAATTATGCGCGGAAAGGTTGTGAGTGTAAGCACAATATTGGTTATTGGAAAAGAAAAGAGTATCTAGGACTGGGACTTGGGGCAGCGTCTCTAATCTCCAACATTCGTTATAGTAATATATCGGATTTGCAAGCATATTTGAAAGCAGGAAAGAAACAAACAGAAAATTCTTTTATAGATGTCAGCTGGCAAAAAAAACAAACTGACTTTGAAGTAGCAAAGGAAAGATGGATTGAGGAGCAGACAGAGCTCACACAAACAGACCAAATGGAAGAATTTATGTTTTTGGGACTTCGCATGATGGAGGGAATTAGTCCTGCAGAATTTGAAGAACAATTTGGACGAACTTTAATGGAAGTTTATGGAAAGCAGATTGAAAAATTGGAAAAGAAGGAATTGCTCAAATTCAATGAACAAAGCGGACGATTTGCTTTGACTTTAAGAGGAATTGATGTCAGTAATCAGGTATTTGTGGAGTTTCTGGACTAGTGGAAATTGTATTTTTGGGACAAAGCGAGAAAAGTGTTACTTTACAAAACCACACATCAACTATATAATGTAGTAATCATAACTATGTGATAGAATGTGAGGAAGAATGGGAATGAATAGCTATGTACTTAGTTGCTGTTCTACAGCAGACTTAAAGAAAGAACATTTTGAAAAAAGAAATATCCGGTATATATGTTTTCATTATGAGCTGGATGGCAAAGAATACAGAGATGATTTGGGTGAATCTATGGCTTTTGATGATTTTTATCGTGCCATGAGTAACGGAGCCGATACAAAGACATCTCAGGTGAATGCGGATGAATATGAAGAATATTTTGAACCATTTTTAAAAGAGGGAAAAGATATATTACATGTGACTCTTTCATCAGGAATTTCAGGCACTCTTAATTCAGCACTGATTGCAAAAGATATGCTAGAGGAAAAATATCCGGAAAGAAAGATTTATATTGTAGATTCTCTCAATGCGTCTTCAGGATTTGGTCTTCTTATGGATAAACTGGCAGATTTACGTGATGAAGGGAAAAGCATGGATGAAGTATATGAATGGGCAGAAAATAATAAATTGAATGCGCAGGCATGGTTTTTCTCTACTGATTTAACATTTTTTGTGAAAGGTGGTCGTGTTTCTAAGACATCAGGATTTGTCGGTGGTATTTTGAATATTTGTCCGTTGCTCAATATAGATTTTGAAGGCAAACTGATACCGCGTCATAAGATTCGTACGAAAAAGAAGGTCATTGAAGCTATTGTGGAACAGATGGAGCTTCATGCGGAGAACGGAACTGATTATAGTGGTAAGTGTTACATCAGCCATTCTGCTTGCTATGAAGATGCCAAAGCAGTGGCAGAGCGAATTGAAAGCCGATTCCCAAAACTGAACGGAAAAGTTTTAATTAATGATGTAGGTACGACGATTGGAAGTCATACAGGTCCTGGAACCGTTGCACTCTTTTTCTGGGGAGCAAAAAGAGAAAAGATAGATGGTTAAGTGAAAACGGATCAATATTTTTAGGGCATAATAAAAAGATACAAAAAGCAGGTGAACATACTTTATAAAAGTTTACTCACCTGCTTATTTTTATTTCTGTTATGCTTTAGTCTGTACTAGGACGGTGGCTGAGATTGGAGCTACATTCACACTGCCGTCTTTCTTGGCAAGAATATCGGTACCGGCAATATCATCATGAATCATGAGATCCCAGTTTCCGGCTGGAAGGTCTACCTTAACTTCGTCGGAACCGGCGTTAAAGATAAGAAGGATATCTTCCTTAGCCCCAAGAACACGGTAAATCACAACCTGTGAATCTCTGGTTGGAATCGCTTGTACTGTATTTACAACATCTTTGCGGTATTTGAGGCGCAAAATGTCATATGCTTTACGGAAAGCGATTAAGCCGCGGTAATATGCAATCGTCTTGCAATAATCTGATTCGGAAAGGTTTTTCCAATGGAACATATTTACTTCATCCGGAGAGCGGAAGCTGTTTTCATCAAAACCACCTTTTCCATCCGGTTTGGAGCGAAGCATTTCTTCCCCGGCATGGAAGAACGGAACACCCTGAGACAAAATGGAAAATGCAGCAGCCAGACGGTTCATACGGATACGATCGGCTTTGGATGCTTTGGGAGCGGTCAATGCGATTCGGTCAAATAAGGTATGGTTGTCGTGGCAGGAGACGTAGTTAATGCACTGGTATGGATTCGCTGCCCAGGCAGGCATACCCATAAAACAGGCATTTAAAATTTCTTTTGCAGTAGGTGCGCCGGCAATAAATCCCGGAGCGGTATCTTCTTGGATCTTGCCGCGAAGCAGATCGCGGATAGTATCGTTAAAGAAAGAAAATTCCGGCATCTTCGGTGAATTAGGCTGAATAGCAAGTTCAATGTCCGGTTTGGTCAGTTCGGTAGGCATATCCCAGCCTTCTCCATAAAAGATTACGTTTGGATGTTTTTGGTGAACGGAGGTTGTAATTTCATTGATTGTCTCTACATCAATCAGTCCTACCAAATCGAAACGGAAACCATCAATATGGTATTCATCTGCCCAATAATTAACACTGTCTACAATGTATTTATGTACCATGTTTCGTTCGGAAGCAGTATCGTTTCCGCAGATAGAACCATTGGACCAAGTACCTTTGCTGTTGATACGGCTAAAATAACCGGGAACAATCTGGTTAAAACAGAATTCTTTTCCATCATAAACATGATTGTATACCACATCCATAACTACACTGAGACCATTATCATGGAGTGTTTTGATCATTTGTTTCATTTCAGAGACACGAACTTCACCGTGGTAAGGGTCTGTAGAAAAGGAACCTTCCGGTACGTTGAAGTTAACAGGATCGTATCCCCAGTTGTATTGCGGAAGTGGAAGGCTTTCATCTGTAAAACCATAATCATATACCGGAAGAAGATGGATGTGAGTAACACCTAAGCTCTTAATATGATCCAATCCTGTAGATAAGCCATCAGGATTTTGGGTTCCGGTTTCTGTGAGTCCTAAGAATTTTCCTTTGTTCTGAATTCCGGAATTTTCATCCATGCTCAAATCACGAA
>CAZSBV010000005.1:0-21763 GCA_964605105.1 uncultured Lachnospiraceae bacterium
TATGTTTTTATCTCTCCCATAAAACTTTACCATCCTAATTACCCAGTAATTCTTTCAAAAATTCTTCATTTGATACTTTGCATAAATCACGAAAGCAATTACATTTTGAAAAGTCCAAACCTTTATTTTTTAATTTTGTAAATCTGATTCTACATTTTTCATAAAATTCAACATCGCTTTCGCATTTATTTAATTCTTTGTTTTTTAAACAATCGTCAATAATTTTATCAATCATGTTTTCTCCTCCTAATCGCTAAGTAATTCCTTCTCCAAAGCTTCAAAGTCATACTCATTCTGCTGAAAACTGTTAAAACCGTTTTTCTTTACCGGCTGCTTACACTCTTCATAATTGGCATCCAGATAATCTATATAACCGCTGTGAAAAAATGTGCTGCCATTCTGTGGCTTTCTCCATCCCTTATCTTTCTCCAATTCTGATTTATATCTGTTAATAGCTCTGGTCATTTCCTCTAAGCCGATTTCTAAAAGCTTTTGTTTATCTTTATCTGTAACCCGTGCCTTTCCCTTTTTGTTCGGGTACATCTTCCATAAGGTTTCAAACAGTGACAAAACTTCTGCTTTGCACAATATATTATTATTTCTTTCCTTCTTTACTTCTTTCTTTTCTTCTATTGTTGGGAATAGAATGGGAATAGAGTGGGAATTGTTTGTGTTTTCATCGGTATTCTGTTTGGGAATACTTTGATACTTTTCGTAATTAACCACTGTAAATACTGTATATTTTGAAAAACTTTGCTTGGTAATGTCTTTGGTAAGTAAAAGGTGCTTAATTGCAGTCCTTATCTCATCATTTGTCAACTTTGTTTCATCTGACAAAGTCCCTATAGATGATGCAAACGAACCTCTTGGGATTACCTGACCTTTAAACTTTCCTTCTATCCGATTAGCTTTTAAAATCATGTGTATAAACAATCTTGTGGTATTAATATCCGAATACCATTCCCACTCAAACAAAGAACGATATAACTTTATATAGCCACTCATTCACTTTTACTTTCTCCTTTCCGGAACCTGCCACCAGGCAGGCTCCTTATCATGGCTTTTGTGATATATTAAAAATATGAATTAGTTACTATGCCATTTTGTTGACGTCAACAAAATGGTCTAATTTTCTACTTCCTCAATCTCCACTCTGATATAAGGTGTTCCATCTGTATAGATAAACTCATGCGTGAAATTCCTTACATACTGCGGACTGTCATCAGGAATAACCCCACAATCCCTTAACGCATCTTCTATGAATTTATCTGCACAATCAAAAATATTTCCATAATCTCTTTTTGCACCTTTTTTAGGCTCTGCAAATGTATAATGCAGTATCACAGGCTTATTTGTTTTCCAACGTTTTAAATCACGTCTGATGGCATTTGATGCTATCATGACATACTGTTTCTTATAACGTCCGCCTATTCTTGGATCCCTTCCTATTTCTGCCAGATACTGGTTTAGTGAAGGAAAAGTCTTGTCACCACAAAATCGCCCCTTTATCACAAAATACGGTCTAGTAATAACAGTGTCCGTAACGCTTTCTAAACTTTTCTCTTGCTTCATGTATGGTTGCTCCTTTTGCCACTTCATTTCTTTCATAAATTGCCTGTCCGAACATCTTGGAAAGCGTTTCTGCCATTGGATTATCATGTACCCTTTCCAGTACAGTTCCAATTGTATGGCATCTGTTACAAGCATTAGCTTTTATTCCGTCCTCATCTGCTTTCTGTCTGTTCCCGGAACCAAAGATAAAATGATGCTCACCATCCATATTTGGAGTTCCGCAAAAGAAACAATATGCTGAATATTCCTCTAACTGCACGGTTGATTTACTCATAAATTCACCACCAATTCATCTGACCATATAGAATGTGTAAGTACCTTTGTATGCTTGCAGTAATTGCAGTCTCTTTTTTCACATCTGACCGGATTATATTCCTCATTTTTTAAAGCCAAAATATTAGGAACATTTCTTTCCACTTCTACCAATGCTGAATCCATTAATGATTGCTCTATCTGTATTACTTCAATATCCGGAAATTCTTCTTTTGAAGCTGCTGCAATCTTGAAAGGAAGTTTTTCACCCGTATTCTGTCTTACAATCTCTTGGTAAACGGCTCCCTGGATGTCATATCCCCAGTTACGAATAAAATCCATTTTGCCAAAATCCGCATTATAAAAACCTTTCCCCAATGACTCCATACATTTTAAATCCACTATCAATTTTCCCGGAAAATAAGAGTCCATTTTAATTTTAAATTTTGCTCCAGCAATTTCACCGGTCATAATAACCTGCTTTTCCCCTCCCAAGTGGGACATAAAATATTCATCTCTTTCAATGCGGCTAATAACTTCTTCCGCCCTCCGGTACTCCGCTTTTAATATTCCCTGCTTTGTAAAAATTTCCGGATGCTGTGCTTTAAATAAATCAAGCGTTCCTTCAAAATGGGAATCCACATAAGAACCAACTAATAATGCGGTACTTTTTTTTCCTTCCCATTCCCCTCTGATTTCTGCCATTGCCCTGGCTTCGCATCCTAATCTACCAAGACAGCCGGCAAATTTTTTATATTGGGAAACGGACATGTATTCCTTATCCGCTTCCTTTGAAAAATAATTCTCTGCTGTTAAAATCATTTAAATACTCCCTCCGCTTCTTCTTCCAGATTTTTGGGAACTTCAAACAATGGTTCATCCGTTCTTTCTTTTTCTTCTGCTTCAAAATAATCTTCCACTTTTGCTTGTCCGTTTTTAAGGGCTGTATATACTCCCCATAAATCAGTACATTCTTCTGCTCCAAATGAAGCCATTCCACGTCCTGTATATTTTTCAAGCTGTTTTTTTGTCACTCCAAAATCTTTTTTAAACAACTTTTCTATCTTATTTATTTTCTCCTGACTTGGCAGTTCCCCATAATTCTTTTTCTGTGTTTCTTTGCACTCATTTACCGCCATATCCACCACATCACCGGGAATCACGCCAAGAATACATGCCCGCATCCTTCTTGCGCCAAAATTAGCAGTAAGCTCGTAAATATCCCTGCTGTCAGTCAGTTGATACGATCCCTTTTTTGTATCTCTTTTATGCTCAACAGAAAAAATCTTTGTTACACGGGTATTCGATTCCAAATCCCATGCATAAGCCATCATTTCTGAAACACCGTCCTTTTGCTCCAGTTCTATAATTCCATAGTCGATATTTCCCCAATTCTGTGCTATAGCTTCTGCAAGTCTGATAGAAGGACCGCAAACATTTTCTTTTCCCCTTGGATATGAATAAACGGCTTGTTCTGCCAAAGTCGAACGCTGACATGTTCTTCTTATTTTCTCTATGGCATTATATTCATCACGCGGGAATTTTTTGGCAACTACCATCGCAGCCTGTACTTCCTGCGCCTGTCTGCTTATCATCATCTGATTGCTTCCCGCTCTCGCTTCCATAATTGCACCATTATTATTAGGGATTAAATCATTTGCCATTTCCTATACCTCCTATAAAACAGTAACTGTCAATTCTTCTTCATCCGTGGTTCTCGTCGCAATAAACTGTAAACCTTTATCCCTGCACTTCTGATACAGTTTGTCTCTTAATGCAGTGGATAATTTTTCCACTCCATCAATCAAAATAATCTGTAAACCTTTCGGGTTCTGGATTGCCACATCAATACACAAATCTAATTTCTGTCCGTCAGATAAATTAGACACAGGAAGTCCGTTGATTAACGGAGTACCATCTTTTACCGTCAGTCCCTCAATCGGGATAACACAATTCGTAAGAATTTCCCCTGGAAGATTTCTAGCTTTTTCAATCAAGGAAGTAAGATGTCTGGAAGATTTCGCTAATTCCTCAATCTCTTCCTGTAATGACTGCATACGATGGTATTCGTTAATATGTGATTTCATATTTTCAATGTTAGTGGCTTCTTCCATAAGCGGATGTACATCCTGAGGTTCCATACCAATATAATCACTGTATGCTTCCACTTCCGCATCATACTGTGCCACGGCTGCAAGGAATTTGTTTTCAATTACGGAAATTTTATCCAGCTTCTTATCTGCAAGACTATCATTTTCTGCCTGTAAGGTTTTAATCTGTTCATGTAACTTTAAAATATCCTTATCAATCTGGTTTCTCCGGTTTTCTATTTCTGTATTAAGTGCCGCTGTTTCAATTTCCTTATCTGCTTCAAATTTTCTTACCTTTGCATCCCGGTTTGCCTTTAAAGCATTTGCTTTCTGGATATTCTGATTCGTTCTCTGGATCCTTTCAATCTGCTTGTAAATCTCGCCAACACTGACTTTTTCCCATTTCTCAATTTCATATCCAGTAGGAATTGTGGCTGCAATATCTTCTACAAACGCTTTTTTATTACGAATATCACGGTCAATATCCCTGCGTCTGCGGTAGTAATCTCCTTTTTCAGACTGAATATCATTCAGTACACAAAGGATGTTCTGTTCATAATTAACCCATGCTGGAATCTCACCAAACCACTCTTTGATTTTGTTCAAATCCCAAGGATATTCAATCATATCCAGAATAATGGTGTTTTGCTGCTGTTCCGGCATGTTAATGAATTCTACAGGGTTCAACTGTAGCTGGGTAAAGATATCCTTTAAAAACGTTTCCGGACTGGCAACCTCAAGACCATTCTGTTTAATACTCTTATAATCTGCCTGCGTGGTTCTTGCTTTCCGGTTAATTCTAAGCCCTGTATCCGTTTCTACAAGCACTTCGCCTTCTGTTTCACCATTACGCACTATGTATTTTCGTTCCGATTTATTGGTAAGTGCATATTTAATAGCATCTATCACCGAAGATTTCCCTACTCCGTTCTGTCCGGAAAGTTCCATGTTATTTCCACCCACTTCGATTTCTTTAATTCCAAATAAATTTTTAACTCTTAACTTTACAATGTTCATTTGATAAATTCCTCCAATTTCATCTGCTCATTGTTTTGTACTTTGGTACAAAACGTGCTGCTACCATACTGCTTTCAATCTGTTCCGGCATCTTCACCTACCAAACTTTCTACTGATAAAAATATAATACCTTTGTAAACAAACGACCTTTCTATATAGCATTTGTTTGGATAAGGTTTCGTAATAATTTCCAGTCCAAGCAAAGAAGCAATTTTATAAATATGCCCTCCTGAAATAATCTGTATATATTCTTCAGTACAAACAGTAGCTTCGTCATATCCTTTTTCTGGATTTAAAAACTTAATTTCATCAATGACTTTATGTGCTTCTACTAATTTATCCAGCCATTCTCTAACTTTTACTTCTTCCATAAATTACCTCCAAAATCCAATTCCATCTGCTCCCACGGAGCATTTAATAACCTATCTGCTTTGTTCTGCATTACCGTGGTTAACTGCTCTTTCTCGAGACATTCTAAGCATTTACCTCCTATCAGTTCACCCGGGTCACAGTTACCATGGCATACAGAACATTTATACCTATTCATACTGTAACGACTTCTTGCAATCTGCTCTTCTTTGTCTAAAATCCTTGCAAGCCATTCCCCTTGAACGGTCTGATGCATTGCATCCTTTTCTTCTCTTACATTTATTACACTCTGATTTCATGCTTGTATTTTCCTTTCCACCATGCTAAAATAGTGAAAAATAACATGGTTATTTGTTTGGTTTAGTCTTGTGTATTAACTTTGGTCGGTCGTTACACAAGACTATTTTCTTTTTTCCTCTATTGCTGTTACTGCCATGATTGCCAGTCCACTAAGGACCATAATTACAGGAACCGTAATGTTAGGGCTGTCCATTCCTGCACATCCTATTATCAATAATATAAAACCTACTGCTTGCATTCCTTATCCTTTTCTTCTTTTCCCAATACTTCAATTGTGTATTTGAACTTATATCCAAGCTGATTCCCGATAAATTTATAAAGTGCTGCATAAATATCTTCTGTTTTTGGGAATGTTCCGCCTATTTCTACTGCCATTTCTTACCTCCTATACATCTAAAATCATTTGTGCATTAGCTTCTCTAATTAATTCCTGCAAATATAAAGGTGCTTCGTAGTTGTCAACTAGCTCATGAGCTTCAAAGAGGTTTTTTCTCTTTAAAGCCTTATAAGATTTTGGTCTACCGTCATCCTGATAAAGTCCAAATTCTCTTTTAATCTGACTGTAGATATCGGTGTATACTTTCTTTCTGATAGAATCATCTCTATATGCTTCTGCATTTTTCCCACCAAGAACTTCTACACCTTTTCTTTTTACATGGCTGGAAAGTTCGTCCGCTTCACTTCCGTATAAAGGAATGTCAAATTCTAACTTATCCAAACGTTTCTCCATATTTACTGTTCTGGTATCAAGAAGAACAATAGCCTGCATTTCTTTTGAAAGATTTGGCATTTGATACTGTCCATTTTTTCTAAGTTCTGGAAGAACTTCACTTGTTACCCAGTGCTTAAAGCGTTTAGCGGATTCTAACTTACTGCCAAAGATTAAAGCGTATAAACCAGATTCGTTAATAATCCAAGACTCTTGTACTCTTCCTACTTCATCCATGATGGGATGTTTCATCCTGTCATCTTCTTCCACATGTCTTGAAATTGCCTTATGTGGTTCATTATATTTCAGCGATTCCGCTACATCCTTTCCTACAAAATAAATTTCATTATTTAATTCAACTGTTCTTATCTGCCCGAACTCGGCATTATTAAAAGTTTGTAATTCGTTCAATTATCTCCTCCTATTCTTCTTCATGAATTTCTTTATCAAGTTTTAGATATATTTCAAATAAGGATTTTTCTAAAAAGAAAAGAGCACTGTCTATAGAACTAACATCCACAACATTTGTTCTTTCATCCGAAATTCCATATCTAATAAAAGTAAATCCGTTCAACACATCTCCTAAATCATGTAAGATATCACTGATTTCTACTTTATCAATCTTTGCTTTAATTGTTTTTGCCATTTCTGCCTCCTATATTTTGTGTTATACTCCCCTTATCAGAACTGCCATTCTGAAATAATGTGAAAGGAGTTTTTTATGACTAATAATGAGAAAACAGAACTTGCATCTAAGATAGCTGATGCCGCAATAGCAAGATATCTTCTTGCATATACTAAAAACCTTGAAGAATATACCGAAAAATACGGCGGTTCAGTAGCTCCGGCAAAAGCGATAAATGCTGCAATACCAGAATTAGCAAGAGGTATCGCTGATGCAGTTTGTTCTATACTCCCCTAAAATGGAATTTTGGTTCCATACTTAAGAAATTGCTGTATCTCTGAAATTTTATTTTCGAGATACTCAATCTTAAGTAATAGTTCTTTATACTTCTTTCTCGAAATCCACATCTATATTATTTCCTCCTTTCTTTCAACTTAGTTTGTCGCATGTCACGCGACAGAATCATCAAAAAACTTTAACCAATCAGATATTCCAACGTCACACCGAAGTAATCAGCAATCTTAATAAGCTTATCTGTCTTTGGCATTGACTTTCCCGATTTCCAATCGCTAAATACTGCTGATGAAAAACCTACTTCTTTAGCAAGTGCGTAAAAAGTAATTCCTCTCTTATTCACTAATTTTTCTAATTTGTGAAAACTGTTAATTCTGTTTTCCTTGCTCAAATTCCTACTCCTTTCTACTTGATATTAGTTAGGATATTCTGTATAATACTATTTAGCCTTTCATGGCAAATTTTGATTGCAAGGAGGTATTTTACCTTGAAAGCGGTTTTGAATTTGCCTGTTCCTTTAATTAGAGGTCGCAAACGTAGTACCAAAAAACTTCAAACTGGTCAAATGTAATAATTGATACAGCGTTAATTACTCAGAGAAGAGTTTAAAACTCATGCGTTGGCATCGTTCGTCTTGCCCACTGTATTGTTTATTCCTCTATTTCCTCCAACAAAAGGCATCGCACGCTGAACTAAAACTGCATAAGTGGTGGAGTACTTAAAGAAACATTTGGTTCCGTCAACTGTGACGAAAGTCTGCAAAGTACATAAGGTTAAAAAATTTAGCATCAAACTGTCAAGAACGGAACTCTTGGCAGTTTTTTGTTTAAGAATATCCTAACTGACTATTGAAAATAGTTTGGAAATCCGTTATAATATGAATTGACGAGAAACATAATATTTTAGTTTGAATTTCCCAACCACAATTTTATTTTAATACTGTTTTTCAAATATGTCAATACTTTTTGTTAGGATTTTCAAACTATTTTAGGAGGTCTTTATGTACGAGAGGTATTGTGAACTTAGGGATAAAAAAGGATATAAAGATTCTGATATTTCTAGACTTGCAGATATTACAAAATCAACTTTTACTGATTGGAAAAACGGCAAAAGCAAACCAAATGCTGAAAAGCTTATTAAAATCGCTAAATGCCTTGATACTACTGTTGAATATATTGTTACGGGGGAAAAACCTGAAATACCAAATATTGAAACAGAATATTTTGAATTGATGGAATTATATGAAAAATTAAAAGAAGAACAAAAAGTTGCCGTAATTAATTTATTGCGTTCATTTACTACTTGAGGAGAGCATAATGGGATTATTTAAAAAGAAAATAAAAATGCCATCTGATATAGACAGAATCGAAATAGAATATCAATTACAAAGGTTAAATTCTTATAATAACGGAGCTACAAAGGTAAATGATGTGGATCTTTTTATAAATGATGTTACATCAATAAAAGAAATTGTTGAAAACTTAATAAAATATGAGATTAAATATCCTAATTATTTCAATCCTAAACCATCTGAAATATTAAAAAATTTTAAAACAAATAATAAATTGATATTAGAAAAAAACTTTATTGATAGATATATAATATCAATAGAACGAAAATTATTAGATTATTCTACCATGAGAGGAAAAACAAATAATTTTAACAAAAAAGTAGATTTGTTCAGGTATTATGCTGGAGAATTTGAACCGGAAAATGTCAATTACTTTGAAAGATGTTTGATTGAAAGATTCCCAGAATACTTACAATAAAAGGACAAAAGACAGCAGTTTTTAATTTACTGCGTTCCTTTGCCCTTTAATATTAACAGTATCTTTCAATAAACAGTTTGAGAAATTTATTTATGTAAGCTAAAGCTTTATGATTATCTTTAATTTTCTCTAACTGTAAAATAATTTCATCGTAATTACTCATATTATGTACCTCCCAAATTGCAAAAACACTGGTTGTGAAATTCCTTGATTATACAATACAATTATATGAGGAACATTTCAAGAACAAACGTTCTGTTTCTTACTATTTGTTTTATGTTAATTGAAGGAATTTTGCAACTGCTTTTTAATATTTAATTTTATATATTTTTCAACAGTTTAATTATTCGATATTGGTAACTCATAACTTTTCACAATTCCTTCCCCAATTTAAAAATATAAAGTACTTCATCTTAAAAAAATACATATTTTAGTATATTAAACCCAATTTGTAAAAGCGTAATATATTTTCACCCTAAAATTCCCCTTTAAATTGACGTTATACTACAAAGTATGTTAGAATTTCCTTAACTATAGGGAGTCCGACCACGAATCAAAACCCCCTATAGAAGATTGAAGTTGTCTCTCTCTTAAGACTTCTTCATTTTATACGAAAATTAGAATGGAGGAAATATGGCAAAAAACAAAAATGAAGAAAACATTTATTTAAAATTAGTTTCAAACACCGAAAATTATATGGAAAGTATGCGCTGCAATATTGGCTTGCTCAGGACTCATTATGGTTGGTCTGTCAGGGTATTGGCAGAAAAGGCTAATATATCCGAAGATACGCTCCAAACTTTCCTTAAAGGGAAATCTAAGGATTGCAATTTATTTACCGCTATAAGGCTTGCCAAAGCTTTAAACGTAAGCGTTGACGAGCTTGTCGGTGCTGAAACAATCGAAAAAGAAACCAGGGAATGCTTAGCAATGTCCCGGAATATGCCGGACTATGTGCGCTACCTAAACAGAGTATTTGTGAAACATCAGTACAAAATCCATAGCCAGTTTGACAATGAAAGCAAGAACATACCGGTTCTCTTGCCGGAATGCGTAAACGGGTACTTGAAAACAACTAACATTACATCGACAGTATGTGTAGACCAACTGACAGATAGTGCAAAATCAAAAGTGTGCTTAGGGTTGCAAATCCCTTGCGATCACTACGAGCCTTTCTATATGCCGAACGATATTGTTCTATTATCTGCTGACAGAAGTGCAGTTAACAACGAACGCTGTGTTGTCTGCCACAAGGGGAATTACTTCTTCGCAATTAAAAAGATATATATAGAGGGTTCTGAAAAGAAAGTTAAATACATTTCTATGATTGGGGGGAATACCGTTGTTTTCCCGAATGAAATAGATGATAAGCTGGGTTATGTTGTTGGATTCTTAAATCCGGACGGTTCTTGGGGAATTAGATAAAGTAAAAGGAGGAAAATATGGCAATTAAAAATTGTCCGAAATGCGGAAGTAATAATATTTCATACCAAAGAGAACAAACAGCAAATGTTGGTGCTGGAACAAACAAGGTGGTAATAAAAGAACCCAAAAGTCATGGTTGTTTCTGGTGGTTAATGATAGGTTGGTGGTGGAAGCCAATATACTGGATATGCATAGGTTGGTGGTGGAAACTATTTTTTGGAAGAAGAAAAAGTGGTTTAAATTTTAATGCTAGTAAATCCATCAATCATACTGTTGCAATATGTCAGAATTGTGGTTATACTTGGAAAAATAAATTAAAGAAATAAAAATCGCCCCAGCGCTGAAAACACTGGAGCGACCCAAAATTACCCGAAAGTACCAATGGATGATACATTTCACCGACAAATGAATTATATCATCCATTGGAATAAAAATCAAGAAAGGATGATATTATGCCAAAGAAAAAAAATGAGACAATTAACTCAAGTGAAAGCACATCAAAGAAAATTGAGTCTGTAGCCGCCTATATCCGTGTAAGTACAACCGAACAAAAATTGCATGGTATTTCCCTAGATGCTCAGCGAATGAAACTGAAAGAATATGCAGAATCCCACAATATGAAAATTGTTGATTGGTATGAGGACGAAGGTGTTTCTGGAAGAAAACTGATAAGAAAACGTCCGGAACTGCAAAGAATGATACAAGATGCGGAACAAAAGAAATTTGAAAAAATTATTTTCATTAAACTTGACCGCTTTTTCCGTTCTGTAGCTGAATACCACGAATGTATGAAAAGAATATCCCCAGTGCTTTGGGAAGCTACTGAGGAAGAATATAACTTAACTACTGCTAACGGTAGAATGTTGGTAAATATGAAGCTGACTATTGCAGAATTAGAAGCAGATCAGACCGGAGAACGTATCAGGATAGTAAATGAATATAAAACTTCAAACGGGCAGCCATTAACCGGAACTATGCCATTCGGTTTTAAAATTGCAATTGATGATAAAACAGGCAGAAAGAAAATTATAAAGAATCCAGAACAGCAAGAAGCTTTAGAAGATTTATTAGAATACATATTTGCCTACAACAGTAAAAGAAAAGCACTTATGTATTTAAAAACAAAATATAATGTTGTAATGCCTTATAAATCTCTTACAACTTTATTAAGGAACACTATGCTGTGTGGAGAATATAGAGGAAATAAAAAATACTGTGAAGCATATTTAAGCCGTGAAGAATTTGATAAATTACAGGAAATAGCAAATAAAAATAATATAAAATGCAATACCGAAAAAAAAGAATATGTTTTTAGCGGCTTAATCAAATGCCCTGTGTGCGGCTGCAAACTTTCCGGCAATACAACTAAATGCAGAATACCAAGTGGCAGGGAATATTGGTATAAAAAATACAGATGCCTAAACTATTTTAACAACAATACATGCGAATTTAATAAATGTGTCAGTGAAAATGCTTTGGAGAGAGAATTGCTAAATATCTTTGAAGATTATGTTGAAAGCGTTAAATCAAATTTAAATGATGTTGAAAATTCTGATTTTGCAAATATTCCACAATACAATGAGGAAGAAATAAATGAACAGATCGACAGGCTGAATTATTCATGGCAGACTGGTAAAATCAGAAAAGTTGAGCAATACGAAAGTCAATATGAAGAATTAATTAAAAAATTAGAATTGGCAAGAGAAGAAAAGAAAAAAGTTGTAATTCCGGACTTTTCAAAAGCAGAAAGTATTTTTAAAACAGGATGGAAAGATATTTATGCGCAGCTCGGCGAAGAAAATAAAAGGGCATTTTGGCGGTCCCTTATTTCTTCAATAGAAATTAATTGGACTACTGAAATAAAAGAGATAAAAAAGATTAATTTTTTTTAGTTTAATTATAGTATTAACTTACCTTATCCTGCTATTCAGGTATAGTTAGTACTACAACAAAAAAGCTCCCGATGTATACCGGGAGCTTAAACTATTTAATTATAAAACGCTGCCTGAATCGTATTATATCCGGCAATACCATCTTCTTTTAATCCAAGCTTATGCTGCAACTGCAAACATTCACTTCTGGAAGTCTTGCCATAAAGACCATCTTCCACCTGAGCATGTCCAAGGATTTCATTGCAGCGTCCCTGAAACCAAACAACCACATGACCTTTATATCCTACTTTCCAAGATAAACCTGCCTTATTGGCTTTCATAAGGATCTGTTTTCTGACGTACTGCGTTTTCGGTCCGTCAATTCCATCCTCTTTTAATAATTGTCCGTTCATATCAACATAAGAATCAATGTTAGCTGCCTTTTGGAAGTTAAGTATATTGATATTGCAATTACTGTTCTCTTCCGGCTCCTTAGATACCGTCTCAAAGTCTGTATAGAACTCATTTACATCGACGTTTCCATTTATGCCGGGAATTGTACCACTTGAAGTAAACTGCCAGATATCAGCCTTATTTTTTTCTTCTGTGGTGATTGCTGATGCATATCTGGCATACCAAAGATATACTTTTTCAAACTGAATGGTAATCTTGTCCATGTCAAAATAATTCTTTAAGTAGTCTTTGTTGGAATAGATTACCGGAATATATCCTAACTCTTCCACTCTTCGCATAAAGGCTACTGCCATCTTTGTGGCAAGGTCTTTAGTGATTTCCACTCCCTGAGTCCTTGCATATCTTACGGAATCATATTCCAAGTCGAAAGCAATCGGGCATTTATCCCAGTATTTCTTTGCATGCTCTACGGCATATTCCGCTTCTTTTACTGCCATTTCTTCATTGTAGGCATAAGAGAACCAGTAAAGGATTACCGGCACTCCTAAATTTACACAAGCCAAAGCATTTTTATTAAATTTCTGGTCTGTATTGTTCTTTCCAAATCCGGCACGGATTCCGATTCTTTTATATCCTGCATCACGTACTCTTTTAATATCTACATCTCCGTTGTGTGTTGAAATGTCTGGTCCCTGATAAACTGTCATGTATGTACCTCCTAATATAAATCAATATTTTTGTTTCATAAAAACAAAATACCATCATCGGCCATCTTTTATGGCAAATACTGCCGCTCACTTGCTGCTGGAGCATATAACTATAAAAATCTTTTTTTCACAACTACATTCCTACCATCATAGCTTTTTCCTCTGCTTCTTTCATTTCTTCCTCCGTTATCGTAGGTTCTGAAAAAGTTTCTTCAATCCGATTGAT
Source organism: uncultured Lachnospiraceae bacterium (assembly GCA_964605105.1). GTDB lineage: Bacteria > Bacillota > Clostridia > Lachnospirales > Lachnospiraceae > SFDP01. Next base: position 13,641 of record CAZSBV010000005.1, read on the forward strand.
TTCAGCCCTCCATTTTTCACGATCTTCCCGGATTGGAAAATATTCCTCTTCTGTCATGACACCTTCCGAGTATTTCAGTGCCTTATAATCCGATTCTGCCAACAACTTCTTCAATTCCCTGATCCTTGCATACTGTTTCTTTTGCACTTCATCGTATTCAAGACAGATTGAAAAATCACCATCTTTCACGACAATTCCATCTTCCCTGAAAAAATGGGTTATTATTCTTCCGTCCCTTGTAATAATCATATTAATTTCCATCCTTTCTACTTCTTTAAGACAAAAATAGATATTAACTTCATCCAACCATAGTTAGTCACTAATACTTTACTTTTACACCACTATCTATACACTTTCCGTTGTGGTGGTTTCTCCTGTTATTATCATTCCATTCACAATTTCCGCCGTGGTATATACCACGTTGAGAAATACCGGAAGCGTACAATATACCTCTTCCCCATCTTTCCCAACAACCCAAAGTTCCTTACAGCCACTATACTTTTTGCTAACTCCTGACACATAAGTCATTTCTCCGGTCTTGGTAATCTTTACCGTGCTGGATTCCATGCCATATGACTCATTGATAACCGCAATCTGTGGTGTCCGGATAGCAATCATTGTTTTCGCATCTATAGTCATATGTTTTTTATCTCCGGAAGATGCTAAGTCGATCAGGTTATGTAAATCTTCATTTTCATAACCACGGATAGAACTTGTGGTATCCATTATAATCCTTCTTCCTGCAGTATCCGTCCGAATCGTGGAACCGGTAATAATCCCTTCCACAACATCCAATCCGTTTTTATCCCATCTGCCGACAACCGCCCCATCCTGATCATAAATAACCATCTGCCCGTTTACGTTTCCACTACCACCAAGGCTTAATGTTCCGCCTCTCGCCCAATCGAACTGAATACCAATAGCAGAAAGTACATTTACAATCGCATTACCTTGCGAATCAAAACCGGATGTAAAACTTAAACCTCCATCAGTTGACACGAAGAAACCGTCACCAGTCATTTTATATACAACCGAATTAGTAACAAACTCACATACACCATTTTCATTTTTGTAAATAGGTCTGTTGCTCTGATAGTAAATCACGCTGCCATCTGCCCGTGTTTCAGATTCCCGATACAATCCCATTGCATTAGCAGCAAGCATATTCATATTTTGAACAGCCTTATCATAGTTACTTAATTCTTCTTTTGCTTTTTTTAATTCTTCTTCTAATTCTTCTTTTAATTCTTCTTTTGCTTCTTTTGCTTCTCTTCTTGCTTTTACAATTGCCTGAGCTTCTTTGTTTATAAAACTGCTTTCATTCCTTATCGGGTTCTCAGCTTTGCACGCTATGGTTGTAAATCCGCTGATGGAATAACTTACACTGTTGATAAATGTAAAATACGCATTTCCTTTTCTGTCATAGACATAAGCAATGTCAAACGGCTCGAATAATGGATTATTAGCAATTTGACAGCTTAATGGACGGAACTGTAAACCTATTAACCTGCTTCCTAAATACCGCGCTATTTGCGCTTCTTTGCCTGCTACAAGGTCATTATCGGAAATAGTGATACAATAACCCTCTTCGCCCTCTAAAACCTCTGTATCGTCGTATTTGACCATTACACCGGTAATGATCACATCGTCTGTACTTACAGAAATACTTTTTATCCTTGTAACATTCTCAGGAGCAGTATCTGTAAAATTACCACCATCCCATAGAATTGTATTTGTGTAGGTCGTGAAATTCCCACCGTCATAAGTATCTGCTTTGTCATAAGCAAATAATCTTCCACCGTCTAAAATATCTTCTATCAACGTCGTGTCATACCATACTAATTCAAGGTAATCATTATTGCTGATTCTTGCATTACATCCGGCAATCTGAGCAACCCATGATACAACCTGCCTATAGGTACAATCTTCCGGTTTGTTCTGTATGATAAAATCATAATTGTCAAACCGTCCAAATCCAATATTTACACCGCAGTCAAGGCAGCAATCCGTCAAAATGCTTTGAAGTGTTGCCGGATATGCTGTAGATGCATTGTATGTTTTATCAAACAAATACATGGAATCTACACCGGAAATATTAATGACATCCCCCGGGCTGGTAGGATTGATTACGTAATATTTGCCTTTCCGTTCTTTTAAGATAGTTCCATCTTCCAAAGTAACAGACACATACACATAAATAATTGCTTTGTAAAAATCGTACATGGAAAATTTATTTGTATGGTTTGCAATCGTAAGCGTAATTGTTTTTCCGACTGTACTACCTACACTAAATTTTCCAGAAGTAGTTTCGTCGGTCATGGAAAAACCGCCAAGGATAAAGTCAGAAGGTTCTAAATTTAGAACCGTTCCGTCTCTCAATGTAATATCTGCATAATTTACTTTTTTTATCTGGCTTTTAAATGCCGCATTTGCATTTATCATATTGGTGATTCTCCTGTCATATTAAATGAAAGTGAAGATAGCCTTTCTCCATCTTCTTCCAGAGTGCCGATTACAAACTGTCCCTGTCCTACCCTGAACATTCCGTCTCGCCATTTTCCATAAAATGGGCTGAAATAATGCAATTTAAACGCTTCGCCTTTGATGATCTGCTGCAAGATAATTGCAGCATCAGCAACAGGGATATCGGTTGCACTATAACTAAACTGTTCCACTGTAAACAACGGGATAAAATTTGCTTCACCAGTCTGTAATCTTGTACTGTCTTCTGAATATGTAGTTTCAAATGAACTTTTCAAGTCCTCATCTGGCTGAAAAATCTCTATGTCATTAATCCTAATTTTATCCTGCATAATTCACCTATACTCTAATTCAGCTCTACAAACATGTTTGTCCCGGTAGATGCCTGCAATAATTTAGCTTTTTCAAGCATGATTTCAAATAATTTCATTCCGTCAAAATGCACCGGTATAGTCACATTTCCGCTGATATTGCCGCCTCCAGTTTCTTCCCTTACAATTTTACGAATCAAATCTTCCGGTGCTTCAATGTTATTTCCATGTTTCTGGTCTCCGAGCATTGCTAAAAATGGAGCATTTGGTGGAATAACGGCACCGGTTGCAAGATATGGAATCTGTGGTGCGCTTACACTAGAAATATTTAAAGAAAATTCTTTACCACCAATTAAAGGAATCCAATCAGGAACATCAAATTTTAAAGAATTTAAAGCCGAAACCATGCTATTAATTCCATTAACAATACCTGAAATCATTTTATTAATAACACCAATAATTCCATTAATAGACTTTTTGATTCCACTAACAATTCCATCCCAAATAGCAAGTACCTTATTTTTTACTTCGTTAAAAATATTTATAACTGTGTCCTTGATTGTTATAAATATTTGCTTAAACTTATTAAATAAGCTCTCGATACCGTTAATAAGTCCCTGCATGATAAACGTTCCTATTTCTGCCATTACAGTAGATGGGGAGTGAATACCAAAGGCTTCGCAAAATCCGTTGTAAAAAGGATAAAAAATATTATCCATGATCCATGTACCAATATTTTTTACAATTTCCCACATTCCGTTAAGCAATCCTTGCATGGTAAATTTACCGCCTTCAAAAGCAACTTCTTTCCACCAATCAACAATTTCATTCCATGAATCTTTAATTGTTCCCCACACAAGTTGAAGAGCTGCGCCAAATGCTGCGCCAATTCCCTCTGATACTCTGTTGACTATGCCGCTCCAATCAATTCCTCCAAAAAAATCAGTTATAGCATCACCTATTTGTTGCCAATCAATTTCTTCTACAGCTCCAACAATTAAATCCAATAATCCTTTGACTGCTTCGCCTAATGTTTTCCCTGCTTTTTGCCAATCGATTTCACTGACAATACCATTAATACCTTCCGCCAACTTCTTTCCAAGATTTTTCCAATCAATCCCGGTAATAAATTCATAAAGAATATTAACTAATGTATTTATTCCAGCTCCTATAGTTCGTCCCAGCAAATTCCAATCAATATTTTCTACCAAGCTATTAAAAGTGCCTGTAATTCCTTCAATAAAAGGTACTATTTTATCTCTTACATTTTCCCAATTCAATGCGTCATATAAAAATTGAAGCCCTTTATTGATGCCTGACGCAAGATAGGCTCCTAAACCTTCCCAATCTTTATCTAGGAATAATTTTTTAATATTTTCAAACACTTCTTTAACTTTGTCTGCAAATGCTTGTATAGGACTTTCTATCTCTACTTCTTCAAACATATTTGTTGCAGAAATACCAGTAGTTCCTGTTTCTTCCTGTTTTGAAGTAAATGTTCTTATTTCGTCTAGTCCACTTAGATATTTCTGTGCTTTTTTGGCCGACTCTGCGGTACTATTAAGGCTTTCCGCATAATCTTCTTGTACAGCAATAGCCTTTGTATATGTATTTTTTCCGGCTAATGCAGAAAAAAAAGCTCCTACCATGTTTGCTGCTTTTGACAACATATCTATAAATTTTGTGAGTATAGGTGCAACTACATTTAAAATAGGCGCAAACGCTGTAGCCAGACTGTTTTTGAGCTGCGTTAAGGATGATTTTAATGCAGACATAGAGGAATTAGCTTCACTTGAATACTGTACAAGATTATTTATGCCCTCTTTTGCATACTCAACTGCTTTTCGTACTGCAGAATACAAAGACCTTATTCCTAATGAATAACCCAACATTTTTTTAAATGAAGTACCTACACCACCAATATTTTTCTTTAATGTGAGCATATATTTAGCAATTTGTTTTATTTTTTGACCAAGAATTTTAATTTCGTTCAAGACAGAACGTCCGGCAAACTGTGCTAAACTTTTTGCGGCTTTTGCTAGATTAGGTAGTAAATTTTTAAACGCTCTTTTTATTCCATTAACAGTATTTTGTAACATTATTGCGTTTTCAGATGTATAACTTTCTTGTGCTGTCATTTCTTGTAGTTTTGCCTTGGTTAAATCAACAGCATTATTTAAAGAATACAACGTTTGTGCTGTTTCTGCTTGTTTTAATTTTGCTGTATCTAAAGCAGCAGTAGCTTTTTCAATGTCATATTCCATTTGCAAAAAAGTGCGATTATTTGTTTTTCCGCCAGTTTCTACATAGCGAATTTGTTTCTCAATGAGTTTGTCAAGTGCGACAGATGTCTTCTCCACTTCGGCTGTGTTCTGATTATGAGCTTTGGTGACTTCTTTTTGCTTTTTTAATAATTCGTACAGTTCACTTGCAGTCTTTTTGATATCTTCACTATAAGATTCAAAAGCTTCACCAAAACCGTCACTATTCACTATTGTATCTATATATACAGCACCATCACTTTTTGCCATATTATTCACCTCTTGCTATATAAGGTTAGGGGCATTCATCCAACTGAATGCCCGTTTATTTCTTCTTGTAACCAAAGTAATTGCGAAGAGCTTCTTTTTCTTCTTCGCTCCTTTGGGATTTTTGCTTAAATTCAATCAATGACTTATTTTCTTTGTAAAATTCCTCTTCCCACTTTTCCAGCTTTTTGCCTTTTGCTTTCTTTTGACGTATATGTATAATAGTAGAAAATAAACTTTCTCCAATTTCCATATATGCACCAAAGAAAGTCCACCAGTGCATATACTTTACGGATCTTATTTCAGTATTTAAGACCTTGTTTATCGCCGGGATAAGGATAGGGGCATCCTGTTCCCAATCCATTGTTTTCGGTTTTTTACAGTCATCTATGATACCCATGTCAATAAATTTAACAACTTTTTCTAAAGCTTCTTTTATATATTCTTGTGGTATACTCTCATAATCAGGAAACATAATTTCCATCATTACACTGTTTTGTATATATGCAGCTATTTCAGGATTTCTGTCTTTCAGTTCCGGGTCATTAAGGGCGGTCAAAACATCTAATACCGCCCTATAATCTGTACGAATCTCATATTCTACTCCACCAATATTTAAGGTTTTAGGAAATTCCCATGCGCTACCCATAGTAATTACCTCTGATATTTGGAAGTGTATTTGCTGATTCTGGCATTAATTTTCTTCACACGTTCACCAGTTTCTTTCTCGATAGCCTGACCAATTGCTTCAATAGCGGATTCCAAAAAGATTTTTCCACTTGGCAAAATTGTAAAAGGATTTGTGATAGTAAAAAAATCTTTTGCCACATCAGCGTTAAAAAGATAATTTATTTTTTCATAAATGACATTTTCCAATTCCACAAGTTTTTCAATATTCTGAGCAATATCATTTTCAACAAAATCAAAATTCATGATTTCAAAATTTTTAACCACCTCGTCGTATCTTTTTAAAATTCCCATATCAGCCGGGTCAAAAGAAAAACTTCCGTACACTTTTCCATTTTTGTTCGCAATATCGTAGGTCTTTAACCCGTCCTCAATAATAACTGTGTTATTACCCATTCTTTTATTACCTCTCTTTCAATTAGTCACTTAAAGATGATGTTGCTGCCGTAAATACCGGTGCGCCTTCTAATACTGATGCTGCTGTTACTGTTCCTTTTACCCATGCACCATCTTCTGAAACTTCAAAAGGAATGTTGAATCCCTCAGTACCGCCGCCGTAAGAGGTGGGTTTAACCATTACTTCACGCACATAAGCCGTATGGGTGGTAGCTTCTAAATCCTCCACAATTACCTCTAACATAAGCGTCTTGCAATCGTCACCTTTAAGACGCTCCATAGCAATGTCACGCAACTTGGGATATAACTTTTTTTCCGGATCCGCATAAAAAGGATCTGCACTCATGGACGGTGTGTAACCGTTGTCCCGTGTTCTTGTCTGGCCAAGAATGGTTTTTGTTTGTGATATGTCGTAATTCATCTCAACAGACATTTCTTCAATATCATCACCTAAAATTTCAAATATTGCTTTGCTTGCATCTGCTACTTTCTTATTCCATGCTGTATCTAAATAGTGTGCCAATGCTTCACGATTTAATTTTCCCATAAAAAATCCTTTCTACCTATAATTCTTAAAGGGTTTAGGTCAGCGGCTAATCTCCTAACGACTAGCCGGTTATTAGTTATTCTTTATATTCATTTTGATATCTTGCTGTGATTCTGATTTCCCAATCTTCCGTTTTACCCTCATACATATTCGCAAGATATGAATTTGTTTGTCTTTTAATTTCAAGGAACTTTCGATTCCCTGTTAATGCCGGATATGCGGAAAGCTTATATGTTTCTCCATCCACGGCAATCTCTTTTCTTTCCAGCCATTTACCGATATTGTCCAGAAGTTCGGAAACCTGAGATTTCTTTTTTTCGCTCATTCCTGTATCTCTGTAAACTAATGTAAATGGGTAATAACAAATTTCTGTGGTTATACCTGTTATGCTTTTTCTGCTGGTTTCAATTATGGAACTGCTTACCGGAATCATTGCAAATCCATGCTTTTCTTCCAGAACCGAAAAAGAAATATCGATTTCATTTTCCAATAACGGACACTGGTTCAAGAGTTGCAAAATAGCATCTTTTACTACGTCATATCCGTCTAAATCATATTGAACTACTTTTTCATTTGACATTATCCCCCTCCTGCGGTCTCTTTCACCTCTTTAAGCCATTCATCAAGATGTTTCTTTTTGGCTGTTTCAAACCAGTGATCTGTAGCATCACGATTACTGTAAGTTATATTTTCCTTTGCTTTCGTTTCACCGGAAAATTCAGAAACCAATACTTTTTTTGCGCCTTTTCTTGCCCAGGGAGAACCGGTAACTTCATCAACCATTACCTTCCCTTCATAAAGAAATCTTCCAAATGGTGGTGCTGCTGCAACTACTGTTCCACTGCCTGCCAGAGATTCACTCATAGCTCTAGTAACATCAATAAACACTCCGTCTCTATGCGGCATATAAGGGACCATAGAAGCCATAACCATGCTGTCTAAAACATATTGAGCATCCTCATACTGTTTTTCAAAGCGTGATAAATCTACTTCTAACTCAATAGCCGCACCTTTTCCATGCTTTGAGTATTTGGATTTAACTTTGGTGAGCATCTTTCTTTTCTTTGCCATGGCTACTTACCTACGATTTCAAAATGTGGGATAGATTTCAATTTAGATACAGAAGTAATAGCAAATACATAATCATATTTTTTCTGCATATCGCTGAAAAAA
>CAZSBV010000006.1:0-21735 GCA_964605105.1 uncultured Lachnospiraceae bacterium
ATGCTGTAGGAAATGTTGTAACAGGTAAAGTTGCAAGAATGACAGATTTTGGTGCATTTGTTGAATTAGAAACAGGTGTAGATGCATTACTTCATGTTTCTCAGATTTCTAAAGAACATATTGAAAAACCAGCGGATGCTTTAAAAGTTGGTGATGAAGTTACAGCTAAAGTTGTTGACTTCAATGAAGCAGACAAGAAAATCAGTCTTAGTGTAAAAGCACTTTTAGCTCCTGAAGCAGAAGATAACAAAGAAGAAGCTGATGTAGTTTCTGTAGATATTGATGCTGTAATCGCTGAACAGGAATAATTAAAAAATTATAAAGGACCGATTATTATCGGTCCTTTTTTGCAAATTAAAATAAAAAACAGAAAAAGAGAAGGTTTCTGTTAATATAATAATGAAGAAGTATTGTGCAGGAGGGGCCATGGCAGTTAATAATTATGAATACTTAAAAAAAGAAGTTTATGCATTGACTAAAATTGATTTGAATGCATACAAAGAAGCGCAGATGAAGAGAAGAATCGATGCTTTGATTGCAAAACATAAAATCAGCGGATATGAAAACTTTGTAAAAGCGTTAAAGACTGACAAAGCACTTTTTGAAGCTTTTGTAAACTATTTAACTATTAATGTTTCTGAATTTTATAGAAACCCGGAACAGTGGGCAGTATTGGATAAGGAGGTATTCCCTAAATTAATTAAGAAATTTGGTAAGAACTTAAAAATTTGGAGTGCTGCATGTTCTACAGGGGATGAACCATATTCTTTAGTTATGGCGCTTTCTAAACATTTACCACTGAATAATATCAAAATTATTGCAACAGATATTGATAAACAGGTAATTGAAAAAGCAAAAGTAGGACTTTACAATGCTAAGAGCATTGCAAGTGTTCCTGATGAATTTAAGAAGAAATATTTTACGAAAGTAGGTACTTCTTATAGAATCGCAGATGAAATTAAAGCGAGAGTAGAATTTAAGGAAAGTAATCTGTTAAAAGATCCATATCCAACAGGATGTCATTTGATTGTATGTCGTAATGTATTGATTTACTTTACAGAAGAAGCAAAAGACGAAGTATTCCGTAAGTTTTATAAATCCCTTGCAAAAGAAGGTATTCTTTTCATCGGAAGTACAGAACAGATCATGAACTATAAAGATATCGGTTATGGAAGATTGAATTCTTTCTTCTATACAGCAGATTAAGCGTACATAAAGGGGTGTTGCGAATGGCAGCACCCCTTGTTTAATGACTCTTACCTAACATTTCTAGTATATGAGAAGCGTATTTTGAAAAGGCTTCTCGGTCTGTTTTAAAGTCATCGGTCAGTTCAAAGAAGAGTAAGGATGACTTATATTCTCTTTTGAAGAATGGTTCCAGTACATAATCCCACATTGGTAGATAGGAAGAATATTTTCTGGTGTAGCAGGTGGCGGCGGTAGCAGGAATACGATGTTCTTTATCAACAAAGGATGCTACAGATTTGTGCATTGCCACGTCTTCTAGTGGTAGATAGTAATATTCTTTATAATTTGTATAGAAATATTTCAGTTCTTCCGTGTAAACAGGTACACGCAGGGCGGCATGATTGCCTTCTGCGGTCACATAGCAGTCATTGGCATGGTAAGAATGAGGTACGGGCACAGAAGATGCTAATTTCAATCGAATAATCAATTCCTGTTGTTTTTTGCCATTCAAATCTCTGTAATAATTTGCCTGTACTTTGGTTGCTCTTACCGGTTTGTTGAAGATATCACAATAAGAGAGAATGGGAAGGATTTTCAACATTCCTTTCAAGTCATCTTTGTTATGTAAAAGAAGAAGTTCTTCCTGTTCCTGAGAGTGGTTTACTAAATAATCTTTATAGACCTGAATCAGTTCACCACCGCTGTATGTATCTTCCCTGTCTATATGTAGGAATTTTTCAATGGATTTTTGCTTGCAATTGGGTAACTGTAAAAAATGTTTACAAAGAGCCACTCTTTTATAAATATCAATGCCTTCAAATCTGTCAAAAGTATGAGATAGACCGAGTCTTTCGCAACGTCCCAAAATAAAAGGTAAATCAAACTGATTGCCGTTGAAATGAATTAAAGTAGTGTAATCAGCGGCAAATTTAAAGAATGCGTTTATAACTTCGGATTCAGCATCTGTATTTTCAGCAAACCATTGAATGCCATTCCAGATATTATTTTGGTAATAGCAGGCTCCAATCAGATAGATGGAGCCCGTTTTAGAAGAAAGTCCTGTGGTTTCGATATCTATAAAAAGAACTTTGGCAGGATCTGCAAGTAAAGATAAATCATATTCTGTTTTTAGTTGTTTAAATTTGTAATTTATTGTTTTCATAAAGGTTATCTTATCATATTTTACAAAATATCAGTAGTATTTTTTTGAAAAAAATAGTATCATTATATACAGTTAAAATGAAAGGTATGGTATTAAGATGGCAAAATCAACATTTATAGGTGGAGTACATCCTTATGAAGGCAAAGAGTTGTCCAAGGATAAGCCTATTAAAGATGTATTACCCAAAGGGGATTTAGTATATCCATTATCACAGCATATAGGTGCGCCAGCAGTTCCTATTGTAAAAAAAGGCGATCGTGTTTTAAGGGGACAGAAGATTGCGGAAGCAGGCGGTTTTGTATCGGCACCTATTTATGCATCTGTTTCGGGAACCGTCAAAGTAATTGAGCCCAGACGAGTAGTAACCGGAGATCAGATCATGAGTATCGTAATTGAAAACGATGGTCAGTATGAAGAAGTGGTGTACCAGCAGGCAAAACCTTTGGAAGAGATGACCAGGGAAGAAATTATTGAATGTATCAAAGAAGCCGGTGTAGTAGGTATGGGTGGTGCCGGATTCCCGACACATGTAAAACTTTCTGTTAAAAATCCGGAAAAAATCGACTATGTAATTGCAAACTGCGCAGAGTGTGAACCTTATCTTACATCTGACTATCGCAGAATGATGGAAGAACCGGAAAAATTGATTAATGGTTTAAAAGCATCTCTGGCATTATTCCCTAATGCAAAAGGAATTTTGGCAGTGGAAGATAATAAACCGGATTGTATTGCATTATTAAAAGAGAAAACAATTGATGAGCCTAGAATCGTTGTAACTCAATTAAAGACAAAATATCCACAAGGGGCAGAACGTCAGTTGATTTATGCTACCACTAAGAGAGAAATTAATTCAACAATGTTACCGGCGGATGTAGGATGTGTAGTTAACAATGTGGATTCCATTGTAGCTATTTATAATGCAGTTTATCATCGCAAGCCATTGATGGAAAGAATCGTAACTATTACCGGAGAGGCAATTAGAGAGCCTCAGAATATGCGTGTACATATTGGTACGAATTATCATGAATTGATTGAAGCGGCAGGTGGATTCAAAGAAGAACCGGTGAAAATTATTTCCGGCGGACCTATGATGGGATTTGGTGTTTTTGAACTGGATTTACCAACCACCAAAACAGCATCTGCACTTCTTTGTTTAACAAAAGATGAAGTTTCTGAAATGGAACCATCCGCATGTATTAATTGCGGAAGATGTCTGGAAGTATGTCCCGGACGTGTTATGCCAAGTAAACTGGCGACCTTGGCGGAAAAGCACAAAGAAGAAGAATTCGTTGCAAATGACGGAATGGAATGCTGCGAATGTGGCTGCTGTAGTTATGTATGTCCTGCTAAGAGACATTTAACACAAAGTATTAAATCTATGAGAAAAATTGTTCTCAGCAAGAGAAAGAAATAGGAGAAAAGCCATGAGTGAATTAAAAAAAGTTTCCTCTAACCCTCATGTTAGAGCGCGAATTACAACCAGCCATATTATGCTTGCAGTTGTAATTGCTTTGCTTCCTGCCAGCATATATGGTATCTATAATTTTGGTTTTAAAGCGGCAGTTCTGATTCTGGTTACTGTGGCAAGTACCGTTCTTACAGAATATGTTTATGAACGTGCCATGAAGAAAAAAATTACCATCGGAGATTTTTCCGCAGTGGTAACCGGTTTATTATTGGCATTGAACTTACCGGTTTCTGCACCATGGTGGATTGGCGTTATTGGTGGTGTATTTGCCATTTTAGTAGTGAAAATGTTATTTGGAGGCTTGGGTCAGAACTTCATGAACCCTGCACTGGCGGCCAGATGTTTCTTATTAATTTCTTTTACCGGAATTATGACAAATTTTGAGTGTGATGCTTATACAGGCGCTACCCCTCTGGCAATGTTAAAAAGTGGAGAAAGCGTAAATGTATATAACATGGTATTAGGAAGATGCAATGGTACCATCGGAGAGACTTCTATGGCGGCAATTATTATCGGAGCAATTTTCCTGTTGTTATTAGGCGTTATTGATTTACGTGTACCGGGAACTTATATCGTAAGTTTTGTGATTTTCTTAGGTTTATTTGGTGGAAATGGCTTTGATATGAATTATATTTCTGCACATTTAGCAGGTGGTGGTCTTATGTTAGGAGCATTTTTTATGGCTACCGATTATGTAACAAGGCCGATTACCGTGAAGGGGCAGTATTTATACGGAATTTTATTAGGATTTTTGACTTGCGTGTTCCGTGTATTTGGTCCAAGTGCAGAGGGTGTATCCTATGCAATTATCATTGGAAACCTTTTAGTACCTTTAATTGAAAAAGTAACTCGTCCAAGAGCATTTGGTAAGAAGAGGGGGGCAAAGAAATGAAAAGTATGATCAAAGATGCTGCAATTTTATTTGCAATAACCCTGATTTCCGGTCTGCTTTTAGGTGTAGTTTATGAAGTGACCAAAGAACCCATTGCAGTTCAGGAAGCAAAGAGAAAAAATGAAGCATGCAAAGAAGTTTTTCAGGATGCTTCTAATTTTGAGGCATTAGAATTATCTGCACCGGAAACAAAAGAAAAAGCAGCAGCAACTGTAAATGAAGTTTCCAAAGCGGTGGCAGAAGATGGAACGGTTTTAGGATATGTTTTAGATATTACTACTCATGAAGGATATAATGGAGATATTCAGTTCACTATGGGAATTCGCATGGATGGAACTGTAAATGGAATTTCTCTTTTATCTATCGCAGAAACTCCGGGACTTGGTATGAAAGCAGAAGAGGTTTTAAAACCACAGTTTGCAGAAAAAAATGTTACTCAGTTCAGTTACACAAAGACTGGTGCGGTAACACCGGATCAGATTGATGCCATCAGTGGTGCAACAATCACTACTAACGCATTGGTAAATGGTGTCAATACAGGACTTGAATTTTTTAAGACAGAATTAGGAGGTGGAGCAAATGAATAATGCGAAAGAAAGACTCCTGAATGGTCTGTTAAAAGAAAATCCCACCTTTGTACTCATGCTTGGTATGTGTCCAACATTGGCAGTTACGACATCTGCCATGAATGGTCTGGGAATGGGACTCACTACTATGGTAGTATTGGCATTAAGTAATGCAATGATTTCGTTACTGCGTAACATTATTCCGGATAAAGTTCGTATTCCTGCATTCATCGTAGTTATTGCCAGTTTCGTAACGATTGTGGAATTATTATTGGAAGGTTTTATTCCATCTCTTTATGATGCATTAGGCATCTATATTCCTTTAATTGTAGTTAACTGTATTATTTTAGGAAGAGCCGAAGCTTATGCTTCTAAAAATCCTGTTATTCCATCCTTCTTTGATGGGGTAGGAATGGGACTTGGATTTTCCATGGCTCTTACCATTATTGGAGCTATTCGAGAAATTCTGGGAGCAGGAGAAGTATTTGGTTTCAGAGTGATGCCAGCCTCTTACGTTCCTGTAAGTATTTTTGTATTGGCACCGGGAGCATTCTTTGTTCTTGCCTGCTTAACAGCCATTCAGAATTACATCAAGATTCAGGGGGAAAAGAAAGGCAAAGATATGTCTAAGATTCAGTCCGGTTGTAACTGTGACTGCATGAATTGTGGTGATAAAGGCTGCAATCAGAGAACAGCAGAAGTGAAGACAGAGGATGTAAAAGTAGAAGAAAAAGCAGAAACAGCAAATGCAGAAAAACAGGAAGGAGGAGCTGAATAATGGTAGATGTAAAAGAATTAGTTCTTCTTATAATCAGTTCAGCATTGGTAAGTAATGTTGTTTTAAGTCAGTTTCTGGGACTGTGTCCATTCCTGGGAGTATCCAAAAAGGTAGAAACAGCAGCCGGCATGGGTGCAGCTGTTATCTTTGTAATTACTTTGGCAAGTGCTGTAACAGGAGTTATTTATAAGTTTATATTAGAGAAATTTAATATTACATATTTGCAGACTATCGTATTTATTTTAGTCATTGCAGCTTTGGTACAGTTTGTAGAAATGTTCTTAAAGAAATTTATGGTAGGTCTATATGAAGCATTAGGTGTATACCTTCCATTAATTACTACTAACTGTGCAGTATTAGGTGTAGCGTTAAATAATGTTAAATATGATTATGATATCTTAACAGGTACTGTAAATGGTTTTGCAACTGCAGCCGGATTTGCCATTGCTATTATTATTTTGGCAGGTATTCGTGAAAAAATTGAAGATAATGATATTCCGGAATGCTTTAAAGGAATGCCGATTGTATTAGTTACAGCAGGATTAATGGCAATCGCTTTCTGCGGCTTCTCAGGATTGCTGTAAAGGAGGAAACAAGAATGTCAGGAATTATTACAGCAACTGTAGTTGTTGCAGCGGTTGGTTTATTTATAGGACTCTTTTTAGGGGTTGCGGCCATCAAGTTTAAAGTAGAAGTAGACCCAAAAGAGGAAGCTGTATTAGGACTTTTGCCGGGAAATAACTGCGGTGGATGTGGTTTTGCCGGTTGTTCCGGTCTTGCGTCAGCTATTGCTAAGGGAGAAGCAGCGGTGAATGCCTGTCCTGTAGGCGGAGATGCTGTGGGCACAAAAATAGCAGAAGTCATGGGTGTAGAAGCAGAAGAAAAAGAAAGACAAGTGGCATTTGTAAAATGTCAGGGAGACTGTGATAAGACAAAAGTAGATTATGATTATACAGGAATTGAAGACTGTGGTATGTTATCTTTTGTTCCAAACGGTGGTCCTAAAAAATGTAATTATGGTTGTTTGGGATTTGGCAATTGTGTAAAGGCTTGTCCGTTTGATGCCATCCATGTAGTAAATGGTTTAGCAGTTGTAGATAAAGAGGCTTGTAAAGCCTGTGGAAAATGTGTGGCTGCTTGTCCTAAGAACTTAATTGAATTAGTACCTTATAAAGCAACCAGTCTGGTAGCTTGTAGTTCTAAGGAAAAAGGACCTGTAGTTATGAAAGCCTGTGATGTAGGATGTATCGGATGTGGACTTTGTAAGAGAAATTGTCCGGCAGATGCTATTACAGTAGAAAACTTCCTTGCAAAAATTGATTACGATAAATGTACAGGATGTGGCATCTGTAAAGAAAAATGCCCGAAGAAGGCAATAATTTAAGTTAATAGTTCAGCCATGCTAAAAGGTGTGGCTGAACTGTTGTGTTTTTATAAAGAGGAGAAAGATATGCGTCAAACATACGATTACGAAGATCATAGCGGCGGACTACCATTAATATATATGGCTCTGGCTGTATCTGCTTTTGTATTAATGATCTTAGTTCTTGTAGTTACAATGAATCAAAATAAGAAGCCAAGCCCGCAGTACACAGCGGCAATGCAGGAAGAAAATTCTGAGGAAGATTCTGAAAACAATGCAGAAGCTTCTTTCGGGAAAACAGCATCCGGCCATGAGATAGGAGGCAATCTGGTAGCCAGTGATTTGGATTTTTGGGATATGTATCCTATAGAAAACGAAGATGATACGGAAGAAGAGGAAGAAGTAGAAGAAATTGACGACGACGAAGCGGCAGAAGAAAATGATCCCAGTAAAGACGGGAAACATGTAGAAATTGTGTATCGGGACGGTTCTTCCGAATGGCTAGCTATTAATCCATATTGGAAGAAGAATACATATGATTTTGCGAACCTGGTAAGTAAGAATGATCTGCTTCATTACTATTCTGACGGAAAGCAAGTCTCTTATCTGGGAGTAGATTTGTCTAAGTATCAAAAGCAAGTAGATTTTTCAGCAATTCAGAGTGAAGGAATTGATTTCTGTATGCTTCGAGTGGGGGCCAGAGGATATGAAACCGGAACCATTCAGGAAGATGAAAAGTTTCAGGAATTTCTTGCAGGAGCAGAGGCTGTTAATATGCCGGTAGGATTGTATTTCTTTTCACAGGCAGTGACAGAAGCAGAGGCTGTTGAGGAAGCTAATTTTGTAATCAGCAAAATTGGAGAACATAAGATTTCCTATCCAATCGCTTATGATATGGAATTTATTGAGAATGACAATTCGCGAATAGAGACTTTGACCAGAGATGAGAAGACCAAGATTGCATTGGCATTCTTACAGCGAATTGAAGAAGCCGGTTACACGGGAATGCTCTATGGAAATAAAGAGTGGCTTTTGAAGCGAATTGACTTAACTAAGTTTGAAGAGTATGATATCTGGCTGACTCAGGAAGATGATATTCCGGATTACCCTTATACCTACTCTATGTGGCAGTACACCAGACAGGGTGAAGTCTATGGAATCGAAGGATATGTAGATTTAAATATTAGTTTTATAGATTATTCGGCGAGATAGTGTGAATGTATGGGGCTGCGTTGGCAGCCCCTTTTTTGGTGAGTTTATGTGGTTGGGGGTGAAGTGTGTAATGAAAGTATTATGATATTAGTCTTTTAGAACAGCTGGATAATTGCTAATTTTTTCTGAAACCTTCAACTTAGAATAAATATCCGCATACACGGAGGGAGAAATCCCCTCCATTTCATTTAGCAAGAAATTCTTGGTACATCCATTTCTTTTCACAATATCAATGGCTTTATTATAGGCAATGGCTGCCTCCAGAGCAGTTTCATAATATCCAACAGTATAATTTCCATGAAGATGTAATTTAGCACAATATTTTTTCTTTTCCTTGGTGTCAGACAGACTCACACCATGGTAAGGATTCAAAATTTCAATATTTTCATATCGATAGTCGTAGATATCTCCGTTGATGAAACGGTAGTCTTTTTCCAAGACAGCATAATTCTTAATTCCATATCGTGCATTGATGGTCAGCTGCATACCATAATCCGCAACGAAGAGATGCCCGCCGCGGCGGCTGATTTTGTGGGAAGCATAGAAAAATAAATCATCAATATCGAAAGTCAATCGAATTTTCTGGGTAAGATAATAATAGAAAAACTTAGGGCGCACATAAATAGGTGTGCTGAAATAAATATTGTTATCGCGGAAATTAATAAGAATGACCCATTTTTCAAAAGATAAAACAGACTCCATGGTATAGGAATCTATTGTAAGGTTATTGTTAGAAATTAAAGTACTGGCTTGTAAATACGCCGTATGAGCTTCTTCCTCAGTAGAGAAACTTCCAAGGCTGATATGTTTATTTTTATAAGTAATTGAGGAACGGTAGTAGATGGTTCCGTCTTTTTTCGTTGCCTGAAAGCTTCCCGGTAAGCTCATAGTGTTCTGTAATCCTTCCTTGTAAAAATGCTTGTTCCAAATTCAAGTCATAATTTTCCAAACATTTGTATAAACTATATTGTAGCTTATTTTTTTAGATTGCGAAAGAGTGTATTGATGCATTTGAGTAAAAGGTATCATAACAGGAATAAATGGAGGAAAATATATGTATAAGAAATATGCCACGCTATTTGTATTATGCAATATGGTTCTTTTAATGGCTTGGCTTAGTGTACAAGGTATCACAATAGATAGGGAAGTTGTAGAAGCGTTTACGACAAACGCTAATTATGAGCCTGCTTTGCAGGTCACAAGTTTTTTAGGTGTAACACAGGAAAAAATTTCAGAACAGAGAATTTTAACTGCCAATGTAATTACCCGGGAACGCAAAGTGACAATAACGCAGTCCGAATATGATAATCTGCTTCGTATCGTAGAAGCAGAGGCAGGGGGAGAGGATATTATAGGGAAAATGCTGGTCGCGAATGTAGTTTTGAACCGGGTAGAAGACGTGCATTTTCCAAACAGTATAAATGAAGTTATTTTTCAGTCAGATAACGGAGTGACGCAATTTTCTCCAATCAGTGATGGACGATTTTATACTGTTAGCATATCGCAGGAAACCATAGAAGCGGTAAATCAGGTGCTGCAGGGAGAGGATAATTCTCAGGGAGCATTATATTTTGCAGCCAGAAAATCGGCAAATGAAGAAAACATGAGATGGTTTGATGAAAACTTAGAGCGACTCTTTGCTTATGGGGGACATGAGTTCTTTTTATGATATTGAAGTTAATATGAACTTGTGATAAAATATATGCCAAAATGATTGAAAGATAAGAGGATAAGTTACATGGCAGTTTTATATAGCAGTACAAGAGGCGGAGAAAAAGATGTAACGGCATCTCAGGCAATTTTAAAGGGTCTGGCTTGTGATGGCGGTCTGTTTGTACCAAGTGAAATTCCGACAATTGAAGGAGAGTTGAGTGATTGGAAAGAATTAGATTATAAACAGTTGGCTTATGAAGTAATGAAACTCTATTTTACTGATTTTACAGAAGAGGAGTTAAAGTTATGTATTGAACGTGCTTATGATGAAAAGTTTGATACTGAAGTAATTGCGCCAATGACAGAGGCTGACGGAGTATTTTATCTGGAATTATTCCATGGTGCAACTATTGCATTTAAAGATATGGCATTATCCATCTTGCCACATTTAATGACAACCAGTGCTAAGAAAAACAAAATCGAAAATGAAATTGTTATTTTAACAGCAACTTCCGGAGATACAGGAAAAGCAGCGTTGGCAGGTTTTGCAGATGTAGAAGGAACTAAGATTATTGTATTTTATCCAAAGAACGGTGTTAGCCCTGTTCAGGAAAGACAGATGGTGACTCAGAAGGGTGACAATACTTATGTTGTAGGTATCCATGGAAACTTTGATGATGCACAGTCAGGTGTTAAGAAGATTTTTAATGATAAAGAACTCGCAGAATACTTGAATTCCAAGGGATATCAGTTCTCATCTGCAAACTCTATCAATATTGGACGTCTGGTGCCACAGATTGTATATTATGTGTTTGCTTATTTAAATTTATTAAAAGAGGAAAGAATCGAGGAAGGCGAAAAAATCAATGTAGTAGTTCCTACCGGTAATTTCGGAAATATTTTAGCAGCTTACTATGCAAAAAATATGGGAGTACCGATTGATAAGCTTATTTGCGCTTCCAATGATAATAAAGTTTTATACGATTTCTTTGAAACAGGATGTTATGATAAGAACAGAGAATTTGTATTAACATCTTCTCCATCCATGGATATTTTGATTTCCAGTAATTTAGAGAGATTAATTTACCGTATTTGTGATGAAAATCCTGTAATGAACAAAGAATTTATGGAAAGTCTTCAGAATACAGGAGTATACCATATTACAAAAGAGATGAAAGAAAAACTGGAAAGTTATTCCGGTGGATATGCTTCTGAAGAAGAAACAGCAGCAACTATCAAAGCACTTTATGAAAAAACAGGTTATGTTATCGACACTCATACTGCAGTGGCAGCATCCGTATATAGTAAATATGTGAAGGAAACAGGTGATACTACCAAGACTGTGATTGCATCTACAGCAAGTCCTTTCAAATTTGGAAGAAGTGTATTAAGCGCTATTGATAGCAAATACGATGCATTATCTGATTTTGAACAGATTGACGAACTTGCAAAAGTCGCAAATGTGGAAATTCCAAAAGCGATTGATGAGATTCGTAATGCACCTGTATTACACGATCATATTTGTGAAAAAGATGCAATGGTAGAAGAAGTTAAGAAGTTTCTTGGCATTTAGTACATAGAAAGAAAAGGAAAGTAGAATGAGTATTATTGACGCATTAGTATTTGGCTGTGGTATTTATATTATGTATCATACCTATATTATGAAAAGAGATGGTGTGATTCCGCAGGGAGTTATGCTTAACAAAGACATGATTGTTCCAAAGGATGCTGATGTAGCAGGGTTCATTTTGGACATGTTCTGGAAAGGTATTGTAGTTGGTTTATGTGCATGTGTTAGTGGAATTTTAGGAATTCTCAGTGTGAAAATAACGCAGTTAGAGATAGTAGCGACGATTTTCAGCTTTGTATTTTTTGCTATTTTAGTTATTTTTATTGTATTCCTTAAAAGAGCACAGAAGAAGTTTTTACATATAGGTTAATGGTTTTAGCTTAAAAATGGGCTGTTCGATTTTGAACAGCCCATTTAAAATGTATAGATTTAAAAAATTAGATATTTTAGAATCCTATCTGTCTTCCATTTTCGTATATTCACGTTCTTCACAGATACTCATGTATGCAGGACGAATAATCTTGCCATTGTTAGCTAATTCTTCCATACGGTGAGCCGCCCATCCGGAGATACGCGCCATAGCAAAGATAGGAGTATATAATTCTACCGGAAGTCCGAGCATATTATATACAAAACCGGAATAGAAGTCTACGTTGATACTTACACCTTTATAAATATGACGTTCTCTTGCAATGATTTCCGGTGCCAGTTTTTCTACTAATGAATATAAAGCAAATTCTTTCTGTAAGCCTTTTTCTTCAGATAATTCCTTAACGAATTTCTTAAATACAACAGCACGAGGGTCGGATTTGGAATAAATCGCATGACCTACACCGTAGATAAGACCTGCTTTGTCGAAAGCTTTCTTATTTAACAAATCTGCAAGGTAATTTCCAACTTCTTCTTCATCTTCCCAGTTAGAAACATTTTCTTTCATATCTTCAAACATTTTTACTACTTTGATATTTGCACCACCATGACGAGGTCCTTTTAAGGAACCAATAGCAGCTGCGATAGTAGAGTAGGTATCTGTAAGAGAAGAAGATACTACATGGGTGGTAAAGGAGGAGTTATTACCTCCACCGTGTTCCATATGAAGGATTAGGGCAATATCCAGAATTTTAGCTTCCAATGGCGTAAACTTACTGTCAGGTCTTAATATGTGTAAAATGTTTTCCGCAGTTGAGTATTCCCAAACCGGCTGGTGAATATGTAAACTTCCTCCGTCATGATAATAGCGGGATGCCTGATAACTGTAAATAGACAGTAATGGGAATGTACTGATCAGCTGTAAGCACTGACGAAGTACATTTGGCAAAGATACATCGTCGGCTTTGTCATCATAGGAGTACAGGGTCAGTACACTTCTTGCCAGGGAATTCATCATATCACGGCTTGGTGCCTTCATAATAACGTCACGTACGAAACTGGTAGGGAGACTTCTGTAAAATGAAAGAAGTTCCTTGAATTCGTCTAATTCCTGATTAGTGGGAAGTTTGTCAAAAAGTAAAAGATAAGTAACTTCTTCAAAACCAAAATGGCTGTCATTGGGAAGTCCTCTAATTAAATCCTTTACATTATAGCCACGGTAAAATAATTCACCGTGTGCAGGTACGCGTTCTCCATTGACTATTTTAGTTGCTCTAACGTCAGAGATATTGGTAAGACCGGTAAGAACCCCTTTACCATTAACGTCTCTGAGACCACGTTTTACATCATATCTAGTGAATAGTTCTGAGTCGATAACTCCAGCTTTTTCGCTTAATGCAGCTAACTGGATAATATCAGGAGTTACCTCTGAATAAATGTTTGTATCCAACATTAGTTGCCACCTTCCTTTTATCTTGATTTCGTCTTTATTAACATATTATTTAAATATTATTTAAATAAAAAAAGAATATATCTAGTTTACCATAAACTGTTCGTGGCTGACAAGAAAAAAGGAAGAATTTACAAACATTTAACAAATATATTTGTTAATAGAAGAGGAAAGTTGATTTTAAGTTGTATTTTTATTGAAGAAAGGAAGCGAAAGTGGTAAAAAATATATTGACGAATTTCATAGGTAAAATTACACTGAAAAAGCAGTTTTACAGTAAAAAAATTTAAATTTACTTGTCAGATACTTTAGGGAAGGGGAAAGGGTATGAACAAAGAAATAATCAGAAAAATAGTAGTATCAGGAATTGTGGCAATATTGACTTTTGTCTTAAGTGTGACCGGAATTTTATATTCTTTTGATAAGATCAGTGCTGACAACTGGTATCAGCAACCGACACCTACCAATCCGCAGATTAAAATTATTGCTATTGATGAGAAAACATTACAGGCGTACGGAGATATGAAGAACTGGAATAGAAGTATTTCAGCTGACTTAGTAGACAAACTATATGAGCAGGAAGAATATGCACCAAGCGTTACCGTATTCGATATTATGTACATAAGTGATGTGGACAGTGAAACAGATATTAGATTTGCAGAAAGTTGTAAGAAAGCAGGGAATATCATTACCGCGGTAAATACGGTGTATGAAACGGAAGTTACAAAACAGGGGGATGGTCTTGTCGTAGATGAAAGTCATATCGGAATGGTGGAGTATCCGTATGAAGCATTAAAAGAAGCCTCTTCTTATGGATATGCCAATACGATTCAGGATAAAGATGGTTATATTCGTTATGCTACGACAGAAGTGAATTTCCAGGGTGAAGTAATAGAAGCATTGGCTTTAAAAGCTTATAAAATGTATTGCGAAGATCAGGGAATTACTCCGGTGATACCTGACACTTTTGAAAATAATAAATTTGGCTTTACGTATAGTGGAAAAAGCGGTGCTTACGAAATCCTGTCTTTAGTAGATGTATTGGAAGGAAAGATTGCACCTCAGGCATTTGCGGACAGTATTGTTTTTGTAGGAGCTTATGCACCGGGAATGCAGGATGCTTATAATGTAGCCATACAGAAAGGTGCGCAGATGTATGGAGTGGAAATTCATGCCAATATTCTGGAAGCGCTTATGGAAGGAAAGACTAATTTACCGATTTCGAATACCATGTTTGGTCTCGTGGCTGCGGTAATTGTAGCCGTTTTTGCAGTTGTTTGCTGGAAATCTAAAATTGTAGTTTCTACGATTGTCATGGTGCTTGCAATTGGATTGAATTTTGCAGCAGGCAAGATGTTGTATCATGAGGGTAAAGTCATGAATCTGGTGATTTTACCAATCATGTTGCTTGTAACATATGCCTATTTTTTAGCAGAAGGATATGTAGCAGAAATTTTAAAAAGAAGAAAAGTGGTTTCTGCATTTAAAAAATATGTGGCACCTCAGGTCGTGGATGAAATTTCAAAACAGGGAGATTTTAAAATTGTACTTGGTGGTGAAAGCAGGGATATAGCAGTATTATTTGTTGATATTCGTGGATTTACACCGATGTCAGAAAGTCTGGAACCGGAGCAGGTCGTAGAAATTTTAAATGAGTATCTGCAGTTGACGACAGAATCTATTTTTAAAAATGGTGGTACACTGGATAAATTTATCGGAGATGCGACCATGGCGGTATTTAATGCACCATTCGACTTGGATGATTATATCTACAGAGCGGTTTGTACTGCGAGAGATATTGCGGCAGGAAGCCAGGAACTGGAAGAAAAACTGATGGCTCGTTTTGGAAAGGCAGTAAGTTTCGGAATCGGTGTTAACTGTGGAAGAGCCGTAGTTGGTAATATTGGCTGTGATTTCCGGATGGATTATACCGCTATCGGTGATACCGTAAATACAGCTGCCAGACTGGAAAGCAACGCAAAGAAGGGGCAGATTTTAATTAGTGAGTATGTCTATGAAGCAGTAAAAGACAGGGTAGAAGTAACAGAGATTGGTGAAATTCCGTTAAAGGGAAAAAGCAAAGGTGTATTCGTATATCAGGTGGATAAAGTAAAATAGGGGAAACTAAGAACAGGCAGGACATAAAATGAAACGTTTATATATCATCCCAAAAAGAGATAATATTGAAGAAAGCTTAAGACTGAGTAAAGAGTATAATGCGTACTTTGAGTATAATGATTTTTTTATACCGGCAGTATTGGATGATGATGAAAAAAAGAAAGAGTTAATCGAATTTTATAAGAGTTTACCAAGGGATCGTAGCAATGATACGCTTCATGGGGCATTTTTAGATGTAACATTACATAGTTCTGATGCCAGAATCAGGGAAGTATCGGAGTTGAGGGTAAGACAGTCTATGGATATTGCAAAAGAATTGGGAATCCGAGGTGTTATCTTCCATACCAATATGATTGCGAATTTCAAAGATCCGTTCTATATGAAAAACTGGGTAAATACCAATGCGGCATTCTATAAAAAAATGTTGACGGAATATCCGGGAATCTATATATTTGTAGAAAATATGTTTGATTTTGATCCGGATATGTTAGTGGAACTGGCACAGGAATTAAAAGGGGAGCCTTATTTTGGTATTTGTCTGGATTATGCTCATGCAACAATCTCAAAAGTACCGGCAAAAGAATGGCTGGAAGTTTTGAAACCTTATATTAAGCATATGCATATCAATGATAATGATTTGAAAGATGATTTACATAAGGCACTGGGCCAGGGAGATATTGATTATAAACTATTTACAAAATTGATGAGTGAAAATAAGATTGAAACCTCTGTTCTGGTAGAAGTAAGTCAAATAGAAAATCAGATTGATTCTTTGGAATATATGAGAAAAGTGGGTATTTATCCGTTAATATAGATGATATGCATGAAAAGAATGTTTGCGAAATAAAAAATGAAGTAATAAGCTGTTGTCATAAGGTTTTAAAGAAAAGAGGCGTAGAAAATGCTGACAAATAAAGAATTAAGAGATATTGTAGATATAGGAATTGCATTGACAACTGAAAAGAATAAAAATCGTCTGCTTGAGATGATTTTGAAAAAGGCAATGGAGATTTCAAACTGTGATGCCGGCACTTTATATTTGTATACGGGAGACAGTCTGGAATTTAAAATTATGAAGACTTTATCTCAGGGAGTCAGTAAAGGTGAAAATGGAGAAAAGATTGATTTGCCGCCGGTACCTTTAAAAGAGGAGAATGTGTGTGCTTATGCTGCTTTACATAATGAATTGATTAATATTGCAGATGTTTATCATAGCGAACGTTTTGATTTTTCCGGACCGAAAAAGTATGATTCTATTACCGGATACCGTACGCAGTCCATGATTGTCATTCCTATGGCAAATGCAGAAAGTGAACTGGTTGGAGTGCTTCAGTTAATCAATGCCAAAGATCAAAATGGAACTGTGATTCCTTTTACAGAGGATGCAGAATTTGTGCTTCGTTCTATGGGGTCCCAGGCAGCGGTTTCCGTCAGCAATATGAAATACATTGAGGAAATAAAGACGCAGTTACGTTCTTTTGTGTCGGCATTTGCAACAGCAGTTGACGAAAGGACGCCTTATAATGGTTCTCACACCAGAAAAGTGGCTGTTTATGCGGTGATTTTAGCAGACTACATCAATAAAATGTATGACCAGGGTAACTGTGAAGAATATTTTGACGATAATAGAAAAGACCAGTTGCAGTTATCAGCAGCGTTGCATGATATTGGAAAAATGGTCGTTCCCTTGTCCGTTATGAATAAGGGAACCAGGCTGGATGGTGGGCTTGTTAAAATTGAGGAACGTTTTCGATTATTAAAAGCATACTATGAAATAGATTATTTGAAGAAAAAGATTTCAAAAGAAATGTTTGAGACAAAGGTGCAATATTTGAATCAAAGTCTGACCTTTATTAGTGAAATTGATAATGCAGGATTTATGCCGGATGAAAAAATTGCAAAAGTAGAAGAAATTGCAGCAAATGTTTATGAGTGTGAAGACGGGACACAGCTTCCCTATCTGACAGAAATAGAAAAAGATTGTCTGAGCATTCGTAGAGGAACTTTAACACAAGCCGAAAGAGAAATTATGGAAAGTCATGTTATGATGACTCATAAGATTTTGAATAAGGTTCATTTCAGTAAAAATTACAGTAAAGTCAACTTGTTTGCATCCACACATCATGAGTGTTTAAATGGAACCGGATATCCAAATCACCTGACGGCAGAAGATTTGGAATTGGAATCCCGTATTTTAGCAGTGGTAGATGTATTTGATGCCTTGACGAGTGCGGATAGACCATATAAAAAACCAATGCCGAAAGAAAAAGCTTTTGCAATTCTTCATGACATGGCAATCAAAGAAGGAAAATTAGAGGATAGATTAGTAACATGGCTGGAAGAAGCGATGAAAGAAGTGGATATGGAAAAGATTGATGATATGAATGTTTTGTAAATAGGAAATATAGAAAAAGACCATCATATCATGGAAGTTTTTTAATCAATAAAGAAAAAAAGTAGTTAAATTAGGAGAAAAGATGAAGACAAATGCATGGAGTTCAAAAAAGCATCTGACAGTAATAGCTTTGTTACTTGTTTTAGTTTCCACGCTGATTGCAGGTTGTGGGAAAAAAGACGAGGAGTATCGTCAGATTCAGGTTTATAAGATTGATGGAACTGTAACTGTGGAGCGTCAAGGCAGCAGTATGGAGGCATACGATAATATGCAGCTTCAATCGGGGGATATTATTGAAACAGTTGAGGATAGTTATTTACAGTTAAAATTAGATGAAGATAAATATATTATGTTGGAGCCGGAAACGAAAATTTCATTACAGGCAACCGGAAACAGTGTAGACAGTAAAACAAGTATTTATCTTGAAAAAGGTGCTATTGTTAACCAATTGGATCATTCGTTGAGTGAAGATTCCAGCTATCAGGTAACAACACCAAACTCTACCATGGCGGTACGAGGAACTACGTTCCGTGTAGAAATTACTTATGATGAAAAGGGGCATAGTTATGCAAAAGTCGCAGTATTTGGCGGTAAAGTAGAATGTCATTTAGTATTCCCGGATGGAACGATTGCAGAACCGGTAATGGTAGAACCTGGTACAGAAGTACTTGTTTGGGGTGATGATGTTGAATCAGACTATATAGAATTTGGTAATACAAATTATGAAGAATTGAAAGAAAAAGTTATAGATTTCCTGGGTGCTATTATTGATAGGGGAGAGGAACTTTCTTTAACAAAAGAAGAAATAGAGGTTTTAAAAGAGGGATTAGCCGTTTTGGAAGAGGAAGATGCTATTGATGAAGGAGAGCGCGAGGAAGATTCAGAAGAAGAAAGTAGCGAAGAAGAATCTGTGCAAGAGGAAACGAAGCAGGATTTAGAAGAATCATCATCTACAGTAGATGAGGCAGTAGGAACCATAGAAACGGAACAATCAGAGGAAAAGAAAGAGGAAACAAAGACGGAAGAAACACCGTCGGCAAATCCGACCCCTCCTGTAGTTGTAACACCTGGGGATTCATCATCGTCCGGTAGTGGAAATGCGTCCGGAGGAGGAAGTGCGTCCGGAGGCGGAAGTACATCCGGAGGAGAAAGTACAGGAGGAGAAAGTGCCGGAGGAGATTCTACAGGGAATGATACTTCAGGAGATAATACTTCGGGGAATACGTCAAGGGAAATAACCATTAATTTCTGTCTGAGTGATGGGACAGTATTTGCAACTAAGAAGCAATCTGTAGCTAGTGATGCAACGGAAATTTCCAAATCTGATATTACAAAACCGTTATTACAGCCAACGGCTAGTGGAAGCTGGGATTATGAATCAGCAGATACAGTTACGATTGTAAATGATGTTGTGACAATTAAATGGGTCAGTAATTAATTTTTGAATTAATAGTATAAGCATAATACAAATAAATAATTAGATATTTTTAGAAAAATAGAAGAATGGAGAATACAGAATATGAAACAGCATATTTGTGACAGATTAACAGCATTAAGAAAGATTATGGAAGAAAAAGGAGTGCAGTATTATTACATTACAACTGCTGACTATCATAATTCTGAATATGCCGATGATTATTTCAAAGAAAGAGAATTCATGTCCGGTTTTACAGGATCGAACGGAAATCTTTTAGTTGGTGCCGATATGGCAGGACTTTGGACTGACGGAAGATACTTTATTCAGGCAGAAAAAGAGCTGGAGGGTACAGGAATCACTCTTTTTAGAATGGCAGAAGAGGGCGTTCCTACTACACTGGAATATTTGGAACAGAATATGAAAGAAGGGGAAGTGCTCGCATTTGACGGAAGAACTGTAGCTACTCGTTTGGGTCAGCAGATGGAAGAAATGGTAGAAAAGAAAAATGGCAAGGTACTTTATCATTTAGATTATGTAGATGAAGTATGGACAGACAGACCTTCCAGAAAATGTAATGAAGTATTTGCTTTAGAGGAAGAAATCTGTGGAAAAACTGTTTCTGAAAAATTAGATATGGTACGCGAAGCTATGGCGAAAAAGAATTGTCAGAATCTGGTATTGAGCAAAATGGATGACATTATGTGGCTTTTCAATATCCGTGGAAACGATGTGGAATGTAATCCGGTAGCGTTGTCATATGCTGTAATTACCAAAGATAATAGTTACTTATTCTTACAGGAAAAGGCAGTAACAGACAGATTAAAGTCTTGGATTGCAAATCAGCCTGTTGTGTTATGTGATTATGAAAAAATCATGGACTTTTTACAGGAACAGACATGGAACGGAGCAGTTCTTTTAGATAAAGAAAATATCAGTTATGCTATTTATAAATTAGTAAAAGACTCCGCAGAAGTTGTATTCGGAGATAATCCGACAGAACTTTTGAAATCCATGAAAAATGAAGTAGAACTGGAAATGATGAGAGAAGTATATTTGAAAGACTCTCTTGTAGTATGTCGTTTTATGAAATGGATCAAAGAAAATATTGGAAAGATTCCAATGTCAGAACTTTCCGTAGCGGAATATATGGATAATCTTCGTAGAGAAACAGAAGGTTTCTTAGAGTTATCCTTCCCAACCATTTGTGGATATAAAGAGAATGCTGCTATGATGCATTATCAGGCAACGGAGGATAATTACAAAGAATTAGAGGCAGAAGGAATGCTCTTAATTGACTGTGGCGGACAGTATATGGGAGGTACTACGGATGTTACCAGAACCTTTAAATTAGGTCCGGTGACAGAGGAAATGAAAGTACACTATACCGCAGTCGCTATGGGTATGCTTCGTTTGTTAAATGGCAAATTCCTTTATGGATGTACCGGAAGAAACCTGGATATTTTAGCAAGAGGCCCATTGTGGGATATGAATATTGATTATAAATGTGGAACAGGACATGGAATCGGTTATATTTTAAATGTGCATGAAGGTCCACAGAATGTAAGATGGCGTTTCTTAGAGGGAATGAAAGAAGTACCGTTGGAAGAAGGTATGCTTCTTTCTAACGAACCGGGAGTTTATATTGCAGGTAGTCACGGTATCCGTACTGAAAATATCATGGTAACAAAAAATGGAGAAAAGAACGGGGATGGCCAGTTCATGTATTTTGAAAGTCTTACCTTTGCCCCGATTGATCTTGAGATGATCGATACCTCCATTATGGAAAGAAAAGATATTGAAAATCTGAATCGTTACCATAAAGAGGTTTATGAAAAAATCTCTCCATTGATGACAGACGAAGAAGCAGCCTGGTTAAAAGAAGTAACAAGAGAAGTTGGTTAAGAGACCGATTATTGTTTGAAAAATTAAATGAAACATTATATAGTTTGGATATAGACAACTTTATCAATGTTTGGAATAGAATGGAGAATTGCAAAGCATGAAGAAAAACAGAAAACAATGGATGAAATATGCAGCAGTTATTTTATCCTTTCTAATTATGGCAGGATTCTTTATGCCTGGAACGAAAACACAGGTCAATGCGACGGAAACGGATGGCAGTGTAAGCGGTGGA
>CAZSBV010000007.1:0-21210 GCA_964605105.1 uncultured Lachnospiraceae bacterium
TTGTTTCAAAGTTATTCTATCTATCCCACTTGTCGCAAAGGGAATTGATCTGATCTGCAAATTTTGCCAGATCCTTGTTTGCCCCGCCTTCGTTTCTGCCAATGACCACCAGCAGTCTCTGTCCTGCTGCCAACAGCCTTGCAAAGACATCGGAAGTATGTTTTGCTTTTGGCTTTTTCTCTAATACCTGTGCCACAGCTTCGATAATAAATTCTCCGCGGATCACATCAAATCGGGTACCGCTGTAAGGTGCATAAGCATCAAATCCATACTCTTCCTTTAAACAATTGGTGAAGGATTTACATACACTGTCTTCCCCGTGTACGATGAAAACTTTCTCCGGTTTTCGGGTAAATCCCTGAATCCATTTTATCAGTCCATTTTTATCCGCGTGACCACTGATACCTACCAGTTTCTGTATGGATGCACGGACTTCGATGGTCTCACCAAAAAGTCTTACTTCTTCCACACCATCGACCAACATACGTCCCAAAGTTCCAATGGCCTGATAACCTACGAAAAGAATGGTACACTCCGGTCTCCAAAGATTATGTTTCAAATGGTGACGAATACGTCCGGCTTCACACATACCGGAAGCGGAAAGAATTACTTTTGGTTTACTGTCAAAGTTAATTGCCTTAGATTCTTCGCTGGTAATGGACAATCTAAGTCCCGGAAATGCTATTGGATTGATTCCTTTTTTTACCAGCTCCATTGCTTCCTCATCAAAACAAGTATAAATATTATGATGGAAAATCCCTGTCGCTTCTACTGCCAGCGGACTGTCTACATATACTTCAAAACCTTCATGTCGTTCAATCAGGTTCATTTCTTTAATCTGTCTCAGGAAGTATAACATTTCCTGCGTTCTTCCTACGGCAAAAGATGGAATTACTACATTGCCGCCTCTGTCGAAGGTTTCCTGTATAATGGCTGCCAGTTCTTTTACATAATCCGGTCTTTCCACGGAATGATATCTGTCTCCATAGGTAGATTCCATGATAACATAGTCCGCTTCTTCTGTATATGCCGGGTCTTTGATCAATGGCTGGTTCACATTTCCAATATCTCCGGAAAATACCAGCTTTTTGGTGATTCCTTCTTCGGTGGCCCATACTTCAATACTGGAAGAACCAAGCAAATGCCCGATATCCGTAAAACGGATCTTAATTCCTTCACATACTTCTATTTCTTCGCCATATGGGCAAGGTACGATGCGTTTCACAGTTCCGTCTGCATCTTCCATGGTATATAAAGGCTCTGTCACCGGTATCTTAGCACTTCTTTTTGCCTTTCTGTTCTTCCATTCTGCTTCCTGCATCTGGATATGTGCACAGTCACGAAGCATAATGCTACACAAATCTGCACTGGCTTCCGTCATATAAATCTGTCCACGAAAACCTCTTGCATACAATAATGGCAAATATCCCGAATGATCTACATGGGCATGGGTCAGGAAAACATAATCTATCAAGGCTGAATCCACAGGCAGACCTACATTTTCAAAATAGTTCACTCCCTGTTCCATACCATAGTCTACCAAAATGTGTTTGTTGCCAACCTTCAAATAATGGCAACTTCCCGTTACCTCATGAGCTGCACCAATAAACATTAGTTCCATAAAAACACCTCCTATAATACTCGTTTGTCTGTGTTTTCTTTTCCTAACTTTATTATACACCATTCTGAAGCATTCTGCTACTTTAATGCATTCGCTTTGGTGTAAAAATGATAATAAATTCCCTTTTTCTCCAACAATGTCTCGTGGTTTCCTTCTTCCACAATTCCCTCTTCTGTCAGTACTAAAATTCTGTCAGAATTCTTTATACTGCTCAATCTATGAGCAATGGTAAGGGTAGTTCTGCCTTCCGACAATTTTGCCAGAGATTTGGCTACTTCAAATTCACTTTCATTATCCAAAGCAGAGGTAGCTTCGTCTAAAATAATCATTGGTGGATTTTTCAAGAATACTCTGGCGATACTAATACGCTGCTTCTGTCCACCGGATAATTTGACTCCTCTTTCACCTACATAAGTATCATAACCATCTTTTAATTTCTCAATAAACTCATGGGCTCCCGCTTTTTTCGCGGCTTCCATAACTTCTTCTCTGGTGGCTCCATTTTTGCCATAAGCAATATTCTCAAAAATCGTACCGGAGAATAGATATACATCCTGTTGTACCATACCAATATTCTGGCGAAGGCTCTTTAATGTAAATTTCTTAACATTTTCACCATCAATATAGATTTGTCCCTTGGTTACATCATAAAATCTCGGAATCAGATTACAAAGTGTGGTCTTCCCGCCGCCACTGGGTCCAACAATCGCAACTTTTTCTCCCGGCTTAATAGATAAATTCAAATTATGGAACACCTGATTATGATCATCCGGATATTCAAATTCTACATTTTCAAAAACGATTTCTCCCTTTGGATTTACCATCGGTCTGGCATCCGGTTCATCAAAAATCTCAATGTCAGAATCCATAATCTGTAAAAATCTCTCAATTCCTGTCATCCCTCGCTGGAACTGTTCTGCAAATTCAATAATTCTGCGGATGGTCGCAATTAAAGTCGTTACATACAACATATACGCAACCAAATCTCCCGGCAGAATCCATTGTTTTACCATAAAAATTCCACCTGCCACCAGAACGGTCAGATAAATCAGACCATCAAAAGCTTTTACCGTGGTCTGGAACTGTGACATATAACGATAGGATACTTTTTTAATATCTAAGAATTTACTGTTGTCTACTTCAAATTTAACTTTTTCCACTTCTTCGTTAGCAAAAGCTTTTACTACCTTATGCCCTAACAAACTGTCTTCAATTCTGGCATTCAATTCTCCGATATGGCTTCTCTGCACACGGAAGACACTCTTCATTCGGAAATTTAATTTCATACATACAAAAATCATAATCGGAATAATTACAAAAATAATCAAAGTAAGTCCCACATTAATCCTTGCCAGAATCACAAAAGAAGCTACAATTTTAATTCCTGCAATAAAAAATTCTTCCGGACAGTGATGCGCAAATTCTGTAACATCAAATAAGTCATTGGTGATTCGCCCCATGATCTGCCCTACCTTAGTATTGTTGTAGTAGGTATCAGACAATTTCTGTAAATGTCCGTAAGCATCTCTACGCATATCTGTCTCTATAGCTGCGCCCATGACATGTCCCATATCTGCCATGTAATAACCGGCCGCACATTCGATGATCCTTAAAACCAAATACAATATGCCCAATCTTACAATGGTTTCTACCGATAAAGCTGCCAGATTGGAAATCCCTTCGTTGGTAATATATCGCATAATTAAAGGCAATACCAATTCACATAAAGTCGTCAGGGCCGCACAAAATAAGTCCATAAATAGTACAAATTTATAGTTTTTAAAATATGGCAGAAAACGTTTTAATAATTCTTTGCTTTCATAAGTTTTTTCATTTTGCTGCATTATCGTTCTCCTTTATTCACATATGATACAATTCTACACTATTTTTTAGAATTTTTCACATTTTTTTCATATTCTCTTTTTGTATTTTATGATATACTTGTGATTATCGTGGGATTTTGTGCAGGAAAATCATGTAAAGTGATAACTTCACCATATCCCATTATCTAATATTTATTAGTAAAAAACAGGAGATTATGAAAATGAGCGAAAACAACATGACAAAAAGTCAGGCAAAGCGTAAAGCCAGACAAGAAGAAAACAAAAAAGCAAAACGTGAAGCAAAACGCACCAAGATTACCACTAATCTTATTATTGCTCTTGTAATTGTACTCTTTGCAGCAGGTATTGGTTCTTTTATTTATTATAAAATGACCACCACACAGTCAAGCAGCGATTACAGTGCATACTTAAATGAGGACGGTACTATCAAAGATGTAAATCCAACCGATTATATTACTCCAATTGACTACAAAAATATTGTAGTTCCACAGGCAGAAATTGAATTTACAGAAGCTGAAATATCAGAAACCATTGCCTCTCTTCTCAATTCTAACAAAACAGCCAGCACAGATGCTACTCTTACAGCAGCAGATGGTGATACTTTAAATATTGATTATGTTGGAACTGTAGATGGCGTGGAGTTTGAAGGCGGAAGTACAGATGGCACAGGCACAGATCTGACTCTTGGTTCCGGTTCTTATGTAGATGATTTTGAAGATCAGTTAATTGGTTCCCATCCGGGAGATGAAGTGACTGTAGAAGTTACTTTCCCAGAAGATTATTCCTCTGAAGATTTACAGGGAAAAGATGCCGTATTTGAAGTAACAGTAAACAGCATTTATGTTCTTCCTGAATTTACCGATGAATTTGTTGCAGAAAACTTAAGCGACGTTGCTGCTACTGCTGAAGAATACAAAGAATACTTAAAAACTTCCAACGAAGCATCCAGCTTACAGAGTTACCTTATAACCTATATCAATGAAAATGCATCTGCTGATTCTGTAAACAAAGATCATTTAAAATATTTAAAAGGAATCACGAAATACGAACATGAATCTTACTACAACTCCTATAATCAGACTATGATGCTTTATACAGGAACACCTGTATATAATAGCTTTTCTGAATATACAGGAATGTCTAATGCAGAATTTGAAGCATATTTAGATGAACAGTGCCGCACTCGTGCAGCAATTGATATGACATATCAATACATCTTCACAGATGCAGGTCTTACTATCGAAGATGATGACTATCAGGCAACTGTAACTGCTATGGGAACTACTGCATTTGATACTTATGGAAAAAGATACATTATGCAGATGACATTACAGGATATGGTAATTTCTTATCTCTGTGAAAATGTAACTATTCAGTAAATTTTATTCACAAAACTTAAGGGTATGACTCCAAGTGAGCCATACCCTATTTTTATAAGTATTTCCTCAATCCTTTCGGATAATGATTCTTCATGATTCCACCGGCAAGTTTCCCCCAACCGATGCTATATCCCTCTACAGTAATCAGATACCATCCCTTTGGACCTTCCGCCGGAAAGGTCTGTCCTGACAAATATTGCTTTATTTCCAAACTGTCAGATTTTAAATCCCAAGTATTTACTACCTCTTCCGGTTTTAATGCCAAAGCTAATGCATGGGACGGTTCAAACCGTTTTTTCTTTAATGTTCCCAAATGTAAACCCGGACGAACTACTTTCATTCCTTTTAATCCCGGCATATTTTGGGGACTGGCATAAAGCTGTTCTCCAAATAAGAACAGTTCTTTTCCTGCTTTGATTTTTAAAAATTCCTGTTCAAAATCCAGATATTCCTGATACTCTTTTTCTTTTAAAGCTTTCTCATTACCGTTACGGGATAGCGGTTTATAATCCTTCTCCAATACACCATCCTTTTCCAAAACAGCAATAAAATGTCCTTCTCCATCCAGTTTATGAGGCCATAAGCGAATCGTCTTTTCCAAGTCCTCTACCGGATTTGTAGCAAATTTAGGATTCCCGGAAGACATCTTTCCCTTTTTCTCTACTTCAACCAGATGAAATTCCTGATGCTTTTCCATGAATCTTGCCATACAGTCTTCATTTTCTGCCGGTGCAAAGGTACAGGTAGAATAACATATTCTTCCTCCGGGACGAAGCATTTTTGCCACTTCTTCCAAGATTTCGTCCTGTCTGTCTGCACACATCTGTACATTTTCCAGACTCCATTCTACCAGCGCCTCTTCATTCTTTCGAAACATTCCTTCCCCGGAACAGGGCGCATCCACTAATATCTTATCAAAAAATCCCGGAAATACCGTAGCCAGCCTCTGTGGTGTTTCGTTGGTGACCAAGGCATTTTTCACTCCCAGACGTTCTATATTTTCTGATAATATCTTCGCCCGCTGTGGATGTATCTCATTACATACCAAAAGCCCCTCGCCTTTCATAAAGCCTGCAATCTGAGTCGTCTTTCCTCCCGGTGCCGCACACAGATCCAATACCTGTTCGCCGGGCTTTACT
Source organism: uncultured Lachnospiraceae bacterium (assembly GCA_964605105.1). Lineage (GTDB taxonomy): Bacteria > Bacillota > Clostridia > Lachnospirales > Lachnospiraceae > SFDP01. Next base: position 5,984 of record CAZSBV010000007.1, read on the forward strand.
TCTAAGTATTCTACTACAGACATAGCACTTGGTTCCTGTATATAATAAAGCCCTGCTTCATGGAAAGGATGCTTTCCCGGTTGGTCTTCCTTATGATAGTAAAAGCCATGCTTTGTCCATGGTACTGCTTTTAATTCAAAAGGAATTAAATCCTGGAATTCCTGTTCTTCAATTTTTAAAGGATTTCTACGTAATGCGTGAAATCTTGGTTTCTCGTAACCTTCTAAAAAAGCCTCGTATTCATCCCCCAGCATTTCCTGCATTCTTTCTTGAAATTCTTGTGGTAACATTTTTGTCTCTCTATACTTTCTTATTTATTTTGCACTTCAATATGCTGATTTTATCCTATAATACTACCTTTTACTTCTTCCGGCAAATACTCTCCCAGCAAGTTTCTATCTTTCAATCCCTGCTCCATATGTTGTTCCTGAAAATTCTCTTTACTTCTTCTAATTTCTTCCTGTAGATCTTTGGCAGAAAGCAGGGCACATCCCTGTCCCCGGATAATCACCTGTTCCAGACCATCGGATGTTGCTACTGTTATGGAATACTCTTTGGCATGACGAACTGCAAATTTTTCAATGTATTGATCTGCCGTCTCTGCTTCTTTGGTAAACACCACGCGAATATTATGATAATCCAGCACCTCCACAGGATGTCCCTGCAAGCGGTAAGCATCAAAGACCACCATTACCTGACATCCTTTCATGCCCTGATAATCGCATAAAATGTCTTGAAGTTTTCCTCTTGCGCCATCCAGACTGACTGCTGCCAGCTCTTTTAATTCTTTCCACGCAAAAATAATATTGTAACCATCCACCAAAAGATAAGCTTCCTTTTTGGGAGTCCCTTTATATACTTTTGTCACGGATTCTACTTTTCCTTTTGACTTTCCACGATTCCACCCCTGAGGTGCAATATAATCGCTTTTCCTTTTATTTGCTCCATACGTCCGGTTCAAAATGGCATCTATCTCTTCCGTTCCAATGGACCTGGAAGCCTCCCTGCGGACAGCTTTTACCTCTTGAATCTCTTCTTTCCAGGAATTGTCCTCTTCACGATAGACCATTTCCAGATGCATATGTTCTTCCACTTCACTCCAGTCTATGGTCACTCCTGCTCCATGACTACAGAATACACTACCACAAGGATTTTCCAGATCACGATCCGGATCATACCCTATCTGCTCCATGACTTCTTCGGTATTGTGACAAGGTTCATAGCCCTTCATTTGACACTCCAAGCGCCCCGTGCCTTTTGTATATGCTAATACTTCTCTCTGGTACTCCTGCATGGTGATGACAGGACAAGTGCCTGTAAGGACAGTCGTGTCTGTATTTCCTTGATTTTGCTCTTCTGAAATAGCTATCTCTCCATACATTTTCTGTACATCCGACATAGCTCTGCCTACCATGTTGGTGGGCACTTCCAATCTAAATTCATACACCGGTTCCAAAAGTATGCTTTTCGCTTTTCTGAGACCTTGGCGAATGGCTCGGTACGTTGCCTGTCTAAAATCTCCGCCTTCAGTATGTTTGGCATGAGCCTTTCCTGTCAGAATCGTCATTTTCATATCCGTAATCACAGAACCGGTTAACACACCCACATGTTGTTTTTCCATCAAATGGGTCATAATCAATCTCTGCCAGTTCTTATCCAGAATGTCTTCACTGCAGGTAGTATCAAACTGTAGACCACTGCCACAAGGAAGCGGCTCCAGCAAAAGGTGCACTTCTGCATAATGACGCAAGGGTTCAAAATGTCCCACACCTTCCACAATATTTTCAATGGTTTCTTTATACACAATATGTCCGGAACCAAATTCCACTTCCATATCAAAACGCTCTTTAATCAACTGCTTCAAGACTTCTATCTGAATATCCCCCATGACCTTGATATGAATTTCGCTTAATTTTTCTTTCCATTCAATATGCAGTCCGGGATCTTCCTGTGCTAAAATCTGTAGTTTCTCATAAGCCTGATGCACATTTATATTTTCCGGTAATTCCATGCGATATGTCAACACCGGCTCTAAAAAGGCCTCTATGTCTTCCTCTTCTGCCCCCAACGCTTCCCCGGCGTAGGTCTTACTAAGTCCTGTAATCGCACAGACCTGTCCTGCCTGCACCACTTCTTTCATCTCATACGTATTCCCGGAATATAATCTGATCTGATCCGCTTTTTCACTCCACGGTTCTTCTTTTCCCCATTCCAGACCTTCCAGCATCTGTTTTACTTTCAGACTTCCGCCGGTAATTTTCATATAAGTCAATCGATTATTTTGATGATCTCTTCCAATCTTAAAGACTCTGGCAGCAAATTCCTGACTATAATCTTTTTCTTTCATAAAAAGATTCATCTGTTCCAACAATTCATCTACACCAAAATCTTTCAGTGCCGAGCCGAAGAAACAGGGAAAAATTTGTCTTTGTACTACCATTTTCTGAATGTCTTCGTTACCGGGCTCCTCTCCCTCCAGAAAGGCTTCCATCAACGCTTCATCCCGTACTGCAATCTCTTCCAAGAAACACTCCTTGGTATGTGACTGATTAAAATCCACACAATCACTGCTTAATTTATTTTTTAATTCCTGTAATAACGGTTCTTTTTCAATCCCATTCTGATCCATTTTATTTACAAATAAAAAGACCGGAACCTGATATCGTTTCAGTAATTTCCATAAGGTCCTGGTGTGACTCTGTACTCCATCCGCTCCATTGATCACAAGAATAGCATAATCCAATACTTGTAATGTTCTTTCCATTTCGGTACTGAAATCCACATGTCCCGGCGTGTCTAATAAAGTAATATCAAAATTTTGCAACGAAAAAAGAGCCTGTTTTGAAAAGATCGTAATTCCTCTTTCCTTCTCCAGACTGTGCGTGTCAAGGAACGTATCCTGATGGTCTACTCTTCCTACTTTTCCAATGGCACCACATTTATATAAAATTTGTTCTGATAAGGTAGTCTTACCTGCATCTACATGGGCAAGAATCCCTACTACCAATTTATTTGATTTCATTTTTGCTCCTGATATGCCAGTTTACATAAAACAGTGAGAAACCCGCTTTTTGAGTTTCTCACGTTTCTACTTCGTCTATTGTTCTAAATTTAAAATCACATAACTACGCATTCTCTGCTTTCACAGACATTCTAAAGAAAATAATACCGATAACAAAGAAGAAAGCAATCACACCAACTCCCATATTAAGGCTGCCTGTCAACTGAGATACACCACTAACTACCGCAGTTCCAAGAAATGAAGCTCCCTTTCCACAAATATCCATAAGACCGAAATATTCTCCTGCTTTTTCTGCCGGAATAATTTTTGTAAAATAAGAACGGGACAATGCCTGAATTCCCCCCTGGAACATTCCTACTAAAATTGCCAAAGTAAAGAACTGTACCTGATTAGATAAGAAGTAAGCAAATACTGCAATCCCAAAATATGCAACGATACAAACGCTGATCAGCTTATCAGTACTATACTTTTTGGCTAATCTTCCAAACAAAATAGCAAACGGAAAAGCAACAATCTGTGTTACCAGTAACGCAATCAGCAGCCCGGTACTGTCTAACCCTAAAGCCGAACCATAAGCCGTTGCCATATCAATAATAGTATAAACACCATCAATGTAGAAGAAGAAGGCTAATAAGAAAAGAAATGTTTTCTTTTCCTTTCTTACATTCATCAAAGTTCTCCCAAGACGTTTAAAGCTTTCAGATACAACTTTTGGTTGTCTTTCCACATAATATTTTTGCTGATATGTTTTCATCAAAGGAAGAGACATGATTACCCACCATGCAGCAGTAATCAGGAATGCAATAGTCATGGCTGCCTGCATAGTAAGTCCGAACATATCAGCACCTAAAACAATGACAAGACAAGCTACAAAAGGAATACAACTTCCAATATACCCCAGTGCATATCCAAAAGAAGAAACCTGATCCATTTTTTCCTCCGTGGTAACATCTGTCAGCATGGCATCATAAAAAATCAAACTGCTGGAATAACCAACTTTAGCAATCACTAAAATGACCAAGAATGCAATCCACTGTTTCGCCAATCCCAAACTGATACACCCTAATGCGCCTACTGCCAGTGCAGTTAAAAATACGGGCTTTTTGAATCCTTTATTATCTGCGATGGAACCACAGATTGGTCCCAGAACAGCTACAATCAACGTAGAAATAGAGGCTGCATATCCCCAGTAAGCCATATATTCTACTTCATTAAGTCCACCACTTTCTGCAAGATAATTAAAATAAATCGGCATAATAGTCGTCATTAACATCGTAAATGCTGAATTTCCAATATCATACAAAATCCAGTTTTTCTCTTCCCTTGTAAACTTCATATATTACTATTCCTTTCCTGCTTTTGGTAATTCCGAGTCAAAACTATATTTATAAACTTCATCCAGTTCCTTTTCTCCATTTAAATATAGTGGATACTCCTGAATTAATCTTACTGCCAGTTTCTTAGCATCTTCATATAAATCTAATAATCTCTCAACGGTTTCATCACAATCATGGTTCTTTTCCAGATTGATCATAAGTCCGCCAAATTGGTCATATTTTCCTACTAATTTTAATGCTGTCACAAAAAACCATCTTTTCACTTTTCCCGGTGCTACAAGAAAATTCAAATAAAAAATCATATCCTTAATGGTCTTTTCAATTTCCTCGGTAGTAATTCCCGGAAAGAAATCTTTGATCACTTCTGCATTCTCTTTGCTGCTTACCAAATGCTTAGTCAGGATTGTACTGAGCGGGTCCTTCCCATCTCTTACTAACATCTCCCGATCCATTTCAGCCTCAATCTCTAAATGTCCCACAATTCCTGTGGCATCAAAGGCATTAACACAGCCATGGCAGGATACATCTAAGGAAAAATGACACAAAAATCCAAAAATATACGCCTGATGAGCCTTACTAAAATTATTCTCTTTTATTACTTTTGCAGCACGTTCAAACACATACCTTCCAGAGTATTCATGTAATCCAAACCCTGTACTGTTTACCTTATTTTTCTTCAATGCATTATAATAAAATAATAAATCCGGTCCATGTAATCCCAGATTAAAAAGCTGAGGATATTCCTTTATAATTTCAGCTACATTTCCGGTAAGTTTTTCACGAACTTCCTGTCCAAATTTATAATGTGCATATGATGTAGGCATAATTTTAACCTCTGTTTCTATTTATTTCTAATACTCTAAAAATACTTTTGTCCAAACATAGTATCACTTAATGCTAATTTATTTTATCATTGTAGTAAATCTCCTGCAACGAAAAAGAAATAATTTTTAAAACAAAATAAAACATTTCATGTTACTTAATTTCTATTTCAATCACTTCTGAAATTTCACATAATCCATCGAAAGTATTTGCAAATTCAATCCCCGTTGTTCTTAACTTATCATTCAAAATAGTAAGATTTCTTGGTCGTGTACTAAAACGTTCTATATCTTCCTCTACCACTTCTTCTGATAACTTCCAGACCTGTACTGCTTTCTTGGCGACTTCAATGGTCGCCATATCATTTTCACTTCCATAATTATAAATACCTGCCGGGATTTCCATTACTTTCTCCAGGTTACGAACTACTTCCCATACATTGGTAATTCCTCTGTACTCATGGCAGGCAAATCTTAAAACTGTACTCTTCTTATCTGCTTCCACTAAATTAGTCATCAGATTCCTGTTTGTCTTCATTCCTTCTCTTGCCAGATCATACATCCAGGTAAGACGAAGAGCTACTGTATTAGGATTTGCGCTTAAACTTCTTATTTCTGCTTCTTTTTTCTGTCTTCCATATTCATTGACCGGCTGGTCATCTTTTTCTTCCTCACAGGCATCTTTACTTCTATCATACTCTTCACCTTCAATAGTTTTTCCATTGTAAATCTGATCAGAACTCATAAAAATGAAACGAATTCCCATTTTTCCTGTGACCTTTGCCAGATTTTCTGTTCCTATAACATTAATCTGAAAACTTTCTTCTTTATGTTCCTCAGTATACCCTGTATCCGAAATAGCTGCACAATGAATGACAACTTCCGGTTCTATTTTTTTAATATATTTTTCTACACTTTCAAAATCTGTAATATCCATTTCTTTATGAGACGGAGCATAAACTTCATATGATTTTTCTCTGAAATACCAACAAATTCTACTTCCTAAAAAACCGGAACCTCCGGTCACCAGAATCTTCTTCATAAAAAATTTTACCTTTCACTTCAAAATATAATATACTACTTCTTTTATATCAGAAAAAAAGAGCTATGAAAATATCATAGCTCTTAAAATTACTATTTTTACAATCTCCCCAATGTCAAAATTCTTTGTGGATTTCATATGTAATAACTGATTTAGATTGTGAACTGTTCCATCATCTGAACCATAGTAGCAACCTGTGCTGTCTGTTCTTCACTAACTGCTGCTGTTTCTTCACTAGTTGCAGAGTTGTTATCTACGATTTCAGCCACTCTGTTTACGTTATCATCAATCTTCATCATATTAGCTGCTTCTTCACGAAGTTCAACTGCCATTTTTTCCATCATTTCAGTGGACATTCTAGCACCTTCCATAACTTCATTCATACTTTCCGCAGTTACATCTGCAAAAGCAATACCTTTCTGAACTGCTTCTACAGTAGTATCAATAAGTTTTCTTGTTTCACCGGCTGCTTTTGCAGATTCTTCTGCTAAGTTCTTAACCTGTTCTGCTACTACAGCAAAACCACGTCCTGCCTCACCTGCACGTGCTGCTTCAATCGCTGCATTTAAGGATAAGAGATTTGTCTGGTTTGCAATATCTTCGATAGTTCCAATAATAGTACGGATTTCATTAGAACATTTTTCAATATCACCAATAGCAACTTTTAATTCCTGCATCTTTGCATTACCATCTTCTAATGCTGCTGATGCTTCCATGGAAATCTTAACTGTTTCCTGAGCTTCTTCCGCTTTTGCTTCCATAGCAAGTGACATCTGGTTGACCATATCAGCAACTTCCTGCATCTTAGTAGCCTGAACAGTACTTCCGTCTGCCAAGTCCATAGCTGCTTTTGCAAGCTGTTCGGAACCGCCATCGATTTCCTGTGCTGTATTACGGATCGTATTTAACATACTCTTTGTTTCCGCAATAATATCTTCCATGGCTTCTTTGATTTTTACAAATTCACCAACATACTCCTGCTTTACTGCTACTCTATAGTTACCCTGACCCATAGAACCTAATACATCCGCGATTTCTGTAATCATATGGGAGAAGTTTTCTTTCATATACATCAGAGCTCCAACCATACGACCAACTTCGCTGTTATTAGATTTCATGTCACCCAAATCGGCATCCAAATTACCTTTTGCAAGTTCAGCCAATGCTGCAGATACTCTAATAATTGGATCTAAGAGTTCTTTTCTTGCAAATCCAATCGTTAGTACGATCATATAAATAATAGCAATAATACTAGCAACGAATATGATTTCACATACAGTAACAATCAGGTTTAAAACCTTCTGAGAAGATGCTAATCTGTTCTGAATCGTTTCGATTGCTTTATCCGTTTCAGAACTGATTTTATTTGCTGTTTCTGTATATTCATCCCCAAAAACAAGCTCTACTGCTTTCTTTGCATTGCCGGCTGCCACCTGCTTCATTGCTTCTTCTTCCAACGGAACTAAGCCTTCAGACATACTTGAAATGCTTTTCAACATTACCCATTCATCTTCTTTAATATCATTGTCCTGAAGACCGGCCCATGCAATATCACGATTCTTATCTTCGTTCAATTCTTTCATGTAATTGTTGTAATAAGTTTCATCACTGGTTGCTGCATAAGACTGAACTGCTGTAGTCAAATTCTTGGAACCGGTACGATACTGATTCAGGAACATCGTTGTTTCCAGCTGTTCTTCACTGGCAGAACGAGAATATGTAGAAACACCAATAAATGCCAGTAACATAATGATTGATACACCTACAATCATATACATTCTCTGAGTAAGAGTTTTCAATCTCGCTTCCTGACTTAATTTCTTATCCAGTCCATTGTCCACTGCTTCATTTTTCCTAACTTTTTTAGTTTCTTTTGCCATAACTTTACCCTCCGTACGTTATTTGAGTCTTCCCCTACTTCTCTGTAATCACTCATCTTAATCATCTATTTTAATACAGCAAAAACTCGTTGAAATAATTTTACTCTCATCTCTCTTTCAAGTCAACTAATTATCACTTTTTTTATAAGCATTCTTTATATTTTTGTTATTTTTTTCCACTCCTTTTTGTTTCTTTTGCCCAATTTTTTGCGCCAATTTTCTTTTCTGAATACTACCATTTATCTTCTTATCAGACTGTCATTTACACAAAGTGCTCCCCAGCCCACTTTATTATTGGGATACTGCTGTTCTCCCCGAATGGGCTTTGCGCCTCTTCGAAGATAGGCTTTTATCTTTTCTCCATATAAATATCTGTCATTTCCTTTCACAATTCCCCATTCCAAAAGTAATGCCGCACTTCCTGTCACCATTGGTGTTGCAAAAGAAGTACCTGTATAACTATCTGTACCACCGCCTGCTCTTGCTGCCAAAATCCCCACTCCCGGGGCTGCCAGATCCGGTTTGTTTCCTTCAGTAGCCAGATAGGTAAAACCTCCCTGTCTTCCCCGTCCGGAAAAATCTGCGTAGGCATCGATAGTATCATTATATGCGGCTACCGAAATTACTCTCCGCGATGTTGCCGGAATCGTCATGGTCAATTCCGGATTTTGTCTAAAAAAACGTGTACCACTGTTTCTTTGTAATGCCGGCGGCAGATACATCTGAAAAGTTCCGTCTACGATTTTTTTCTTTTCAAAACGAAAACTCCAGATTCCGGAATTGATATAATCCTTTACCGGCAGAAACACAAAGAAAATCTCCTGTTTTGTACTATAAGGCGAAGGGACTCCCGCAAAAACAAGCACTTTCGTCTGATCAAATATAAATTCCTGCCTTCCCGGTTCCCTTCCAAGCTCTACTCTATATTCTTGCCTATCCGGAGCAATCAGTACGATACCATAAACATCTTCATAAGACTTCCAGAACTGCACATTCGTCGTTGCTTCCCGTTCTGCAATTGCCAGTTCCACTTCTTCCACATCCTTTACATTGGCCGAATAATGACCGCTGCTACTGCCTTCATTTCCGGCTCCAACGCAAATACAGGTACGACCGATTTCGGATACATTATCGAGAAATCTTTCCAATAAGGAGCTGCCATCATGAGAACCATAGGTGTTTCCAAAACTCAAATTCACCACCAACGGTCGATTCAATTCCAAGGACTTTCTTACCACATAAGTCACTGCACGCATGAGTTCTGTTGTGGCAGGAAAATCGCTTTCTTCTGTAGCTTTTAATTTTACAATCAAAAGCTCACTTTCCGGCGCCACTCCCTGCAATAATCCATCCGGATTTGAAGATGCCGCAATCGCCGCTACGCCGGTACCATGCCCTGTAAAATCCTGTTCCGGTACGATCATCAACGCTTCCTGTCTGTCTTCTGCTTCCAGTGCACGGTCGATCTGTTCCTTGTTAAATTCTACACCGTTTCGAAACCCTTTTGGGGCATTCCATCCCTTGGAAGCATCCTGCTCCTGTGCCTGATCCCATAAATACAAAATGCGGCTCCCACCCTGATTTCTGAAATCCTCTAAAAAATAATCAATTCCGGAATCAATAACCGCAATTAACACTCCTTTGCCGGACAAATCACCTACCGGAATACTGATTGGAACAATACAGGAATTTTGTTTTGCCTCATACAATCCATAGACCAGACTTTTAGGCTTTTCTATATATTCCACCTCTTCCAATTCTGCCAGCGCCTCCAATAAAAAAGCCGGCAATGTCACAATGGCATAGCCGGCAATCAGGAGTTCCACCTGAATTTCATCACTTGCAATTCTTTCCAGATTTCCGTGATATTTTACAATCACTTCCCAACGTTCTTCGTTTTCGTTCACACCGATATTTAAAATCCCCGATTTTTCACGTTCTTCCCTCGTGGATTCCATAGCAAGAGATAATAAATTTTCTTGTTTTTGACTGTTCATTTCATAGACTCATTTTTCTAATTATTACTATGTATATGACAAAACAGTTTCTTCTATGACTCATACATCGCTTTGGTAAATTTCACAAGATAATCCACATCTTTCGCTCCTGCCGTTTCAAAAGCAGAGTGCATTGCTAATTGGGGCAGACCAATGTCTGCGGAAGGGATAGAACAATGTGAAATAGATATATTACCTAAAGTAGATCCACCCATGATATCAGAGCGATTATGATACGTCTGATATGGAATCTCATTTTGTATACAAATATCTTTTACAACAGCTCCGGTATAAGCATCTGTTGTATATTGCTGATTTCCGTGATATTTAATCACGATACCGCCATTGAGTACCGGACGATTTGCAGAATCGGATTTTTCCGGATGGTTAGGATGAAGGGCATGTCCGTTGTCTGCGGAAATCAAAAGGCTGTCCGCATACATCTCGGGCAATCTGTCTCCCCATCTTAAAGCTCTTCCTATTCTCTCCAACGTAGAAATAAAGAAATCCGAATCCGCCCCCTGTCTGGTACGGCTTCCTACTTCTTCGTGATCAAACACGCAATACATTTTTATATAATCACTGCTGCCGCTTTCTAAAAATCCTTCTAAAGAACCATAAACACAACCTAAATCGTCAATTCTCGGTGCTCCCATAAATGCGTTATCTTTGCCTAAAAAACAGGATTTTTCATTATTATATACAAACAAATCTGCACCCAGAATCTGCTCCGGCTCCACTTCCAATCTTTCGGCAATGATATTATAAATTTTATCTTCTTTATCACCGGACCAAAGTGGCTGCATATCTACTTGTGGATTATATTCAATTCCTTTGTTTATTTCACGATTAAAATGAATTGCAACATTAGGAATAATACACAAATTCTCTTCAAAATCCACCAGTTTTGTTACCAGTTCTCCATGCTCTTTTACCGTAACTCGACCGGCTACGGATAACGGACGATCCAGCCAGGTAGAAAGAATCATCCCACCATATTTCTCCACATTAAATTTGACATAGGCATTTTCCAAGGTAACCTCCGGATTTTCTTTCAATTTAAAGCATGGCGAATCGCTGTGAGATGCTACAACACGAAATCCTTTTGCCTCTTTCTTAGGCAACACAAAAGCGATGACAGAGCTGTCATTTCTTATTACATAATATTTTTTCCCTGCTTCTAACAGATAAGTTTCTTTTTCGGACAACTTTTTAAAGCCTGCCTGAACGAAACGTTCTTCCGCATTTTTCACTGCATGATAACAGGTTGGACTGGCATCAATAAACTCAAATAATCTCCGGGCTGTTTCTGTGTAACTCATATTTTTTCTCCTTTACTGCTTTATTATAACATTTCCTTTCTCCTGGAGAAAGGCTGGATAATACGAAAGTTTCGCTTTACGAAGTCCTTCTGATCCCGTATCATCCTCACGGTTTACATATTTATATTCAGAGGCTTCATGTACCAAAAACTGCTGATTAATCATAGGATACGCTCCTTGCACATCTGCAAAAGCTTTTTCAATATGAATTACAAACATATCCCGGTTCAGTTCCTCTCCTAAAGTGAAGGCAACAACACGTTTTCCGTCTCTTAGGACACCGCCCTTTAACCCCAGTTGATGAAAATTTTTCAAGGCTCTTCTGGTAACACAGAACTCTGCATGTTTTTCACCTTTTTCACCACACAGATTCCTAACCTTCCACTCTTCTGCCATCTGAAGGCACTCTTCTAAATTCTCATCCGTTAAAGATTCGTAACTCCATTGGGGGTTATTTTCTTTGAACTTATTAATGTGATTTCTTTTTCCATGAAGCTTCTTACCTGTCAGAGAAATCATTTTGGGTACTTCATATACATAATCTGCCACATCTCTATCAAACTCAATGCTGTATTTGCCCGGAAAAAGAGTTTCCAAAAGTTCATATTTTTCCGGGGGCACTAAATGTATGTGGAATGTCTGCCCCCTATCAGCAAAATACTCTTCCAACTGCAAAATGACCTTTTTAAGATTCTCTGCTGTCATTTCATCTTTTGCCATAGGCATACTGATTGAAGGACTATTCCTTTTTGTCAAAAAAACTAACATTCCCTCTACTATGGCATATTCCACTTCATAAAAAGGAGCCCATAACACATTATTGGCAAAAGCGACATCGCAACAATTACTTTGCTCATATTTATAATAAGGTTCCAATAACGCCTTATCTTCCAGCGTTACTTTTTTCCATTCTATATTCATGCTTCCAATATTCCTCTTTCTTGTGATTAATTGTACACAATCTTATGTATTTTATCATCACACTTTCTCAGTGACAATATACCCAAAGTATGTATTTTATTTTGAACAATGGAACTTATAATCCGGTTCCCTCAAAGTTTATTTTACTAAATTTCCACTTAACAAATCTCTCTCATTCAATCCATAATATCCATTCTCTTCTTTTAGAACTCCTTTCAGCTGTAAGCCTAAAACACTCGACATAATTTGGGTGATGTTCACTTCCGGCTGTTTTAACTTTATTTTCTGATATATTTCTTCCATGGATTTTAACGATACGTCTAATACTTCTATTACCACTTGTTCGTCTTCATTTAATAATAGCGCTTGTTTTGGGGATTTGCTTTGGTATTTCATTTGCAGCATCGGACAAATTTCTTCCACAAATTCTCTGGGTGAAAGAATCATCCCTGCTCCTTGTTTTATTAGTTTGTTGCACCCTTGACTCACCGGGTCCGTAATTCTTCCCGGCACGGCATATACTTCCTTGCCCTGTTCCAGAGCCATATCTACCGTAATCAAAGTACCACTTTTTTCTCTGGATTCTACCACTACAATCACATCCGCCAGCCCGCTAATGATGCGGTTTCTCAAAGGAAAGAGCCCTGCATTTGGCTGCATAAAGGGAGGATTTTCTGATACCAGACAGCCTTCCTTTTGCAACCGCTCAAATAACCTCCGATTTTCCGGTGGATAGCATACCTCCACTCCGGATCCCAGTACTCCAATACTTTCGCCCCCATTCTCCAGACTTGCCCACTGACTGATTCCATCGATTCCCCGCGCCATACCGCTGACTACCACAATCCCCATAGCGGCTAATTCCCGCCCCAACTCTTTCGCCATAAGGCTTCCATAATTAGAACAGGCACGTGCACCTATGACCGCCACCGAAGGTTTGTCCAAAATATCCTTTTTCCCTTTATGATACAAAACAAACGGTGGATCACAGATTTTCGACAATTTCTCAGGATACTCTTTTTCTCCATATATTAATAAGTTAATATCTCTTTTCTTTAAATATTCCCATTCTTTTTGAATGTCCCAACACTTTTTACTTTCTTTTATATTTTCCTTTTGTTTCTCTGTTAAAAATTCGATTTTTTTATCCAGGTTGCATTTATATAATTCTTCCGGCGTGGCATATTTTAAAATTTTTTGAAAGGTAACTCTCCCGATTCCCTGCACATTATGCAACCAGTAATAATATTTTTCCTGCATAAATTCCTTCCCTCTTCTTTTCACTGTTCCACAGAAAATTCTTCGTATGTATAAATCAAAGTTTTCCCTAAATCTCAAATCCCCGATAGCATACTGCCTCTGTCAAATGCTCTTTTTTTATTTCCCTGCTATCCTCCAAATCCGCTATCGTCCTTGCTACCTTCAAGGTTCTATGATATGCCCTGGCACTGAGATGCAAAGAATGAAACACCTTCTCCATAAACTTTTGTTCTTCTGTTCCCAAGGAACAATAGTTCCCGATATCTTTCGATTCCAAGTCTGCATTAAAAAAATATGGACTGCTCTGATACCTTTTCTCCTGAATGGCTCTTGCTTTCATTACCTGTGCCTTCAACTCTTTACTGCTTTGGCCATTTCTTTCTTTTTGTAATTCTTCCAGTTCTACCGCCTTTGCTTCCACACAAATATCAATACGGTCATAAATAGGACCTGAAATTTTACTGCGGTATTTTCTAATTTCTGTTTCTGTGCATTTGCATCGTTCTCTGTCGGGATAAAAACCACAGGGACATGGATTCATTGCCGCTACCAGCATAATATCTGCCGGATAAGTAATACTTCCATAATTTCTTGCAATCTGTACCTCTTTATCCTCCAAAGGTTGTCGTAGTACTTCGATATTATCTCTTCCAAATTCGGGTAATTCATCTAAAAATAGGATGCCTCTATGACTAAGGCTTAAGATTCCCGGTCTGGGAATGCGACCTCCGCCAGCCAGTGCCTGACGGGAAATAGTATGATGTGGATGTAAGAACGGTCTTTTCGTAATCAAAGGTCTTCCCTCTTTCAAAAGACCGGAAACACTGTAAATTTTGGATACTTCCAGACTTTCTTCCAAAGAAAGTGGTGGTAAAATAGAAGGAATTCTTTTCGCAATCATGGTTTTTCCGGCTCCGGGAATTCCTGTAATCAACAGGTGATGGAAGCCTGCTGCTGCAATGACTGCCGCCCTTTTTACCATTTCCTGTCCACGGATATCTGCAAAATCCGGAACATTTTTCTTTTCTTCTTCCTCAAAAAGTTCTGCCAGGTTCAATATTGTAGGCGGAATCCTTCGGTCAGCATTCTCTTTTTCTTCCATTAAATACCCCAAAGTTTCCAAAAAAGAAGTTACACCTACAATTTTAATTCCCTCTATTACTGCTCCTTCCAAAGCATTTTCTTTTGGCAAAATACATCGCTTGATTCCTTGTTCCTTTGCCATGATCATAATAGGAAGAATCCCTTTCACCGGTTTAATTTCACCATCTAAACCGAGTTCTCCTATAAACAGAGTGTCTTTTAAAACATCTTCCTCTAATTTTTCCAGAGAGACCAGAATCCCTACGGCAATGGGTAAATCATATGCTGAGCCTTCTTTCCTGATATCTGCGGGGGATATATTCACGGTAATCCTTCGTGGGGGTAATTGAAATCCGGAATTCTTTAATGCTACTCTGACGCGCTCCCTTGCCTCCCTGACTTCACTGCCTAACAACCCCACCATATCAAATCCGGGCATTGCCTGAGTTGAGTCTACCTCTACCTGTGCCAGGAAGCTGCTAATGCCATGAATGCCTCCTGCCATTACTTTACAAAACATAGTTTTTCCTCCTTTGTATTTT